>JAQUYG010000003.1:53052-61319 GCA_028691985.1 Minisyncoccota bacterium | reverse complement strand
AATGACATCTTGGACAGTGTCTATGAGATAAATGCTACAGACAAAAACAGTTATATCTTGAAGTAGCAGACTTCAGTCTGCGCTGCTATCCGAAGCAAACAAAACTCTCTTTTAACAAAAATCTTTCTATTTTCAAGTGTCTAAAAAAATCTAACTCTAAAATTTATTTCCAAGTTTTCTCAAATCAGTCTATAATATCTATATAATATAATAATCTCGGAGTAAATGAAAAAAAACAAAGGTTTTTTTATTGTTCTGGATGGAATTGACGGAGCAGGAAAAGCGACACAGACAGCGCTTCTGCTTGAAAAACTTAAGAAAGAGGGCCGTAAGACCGGAACACTCGATTTTCCAAGATATTATGATAACTTTTTTGGTAAACTGGTAGGAAAACATCTTGCGGGAGAGTTTGGTATGTGCGATCCTCATATCGCCTCGATTTTATATGCACTTGACCGATGGGAGTCCAAGGGACAAATCGAGAAAGAACTCAAAGCGGGAAAAATTTTTGTTTGCAACCGTTATATGTCTGCCAATATGATACATCAAGGAGGTAGAATCAAAGACAAAAAGAAGAGACAGGAGTTAATGAAGTGGCTAGAAGAGATGGAGTTTGATATTCTTAAGATTCCAAAGCCGGATCTGGTAATATATCTTGACATTGCACCGGAAGTCGGACAAAAACTTGTAGACAGAAAAAATGAAAGGGAATATACTGGAGGAAAGAAGAGAGATATATATGAGAAGGACAAGCAACATCTTACCGATGCTCGAGAGCAGGCTCTGGCACTCACAAGAAAAAAGAAAGAATGGAGAAAAATCAGCTGTATTAAAAACGGAAAACTCCTGAGCCCTGAAACGATCGGCAACTTAGTATGGAAAGAGACAAAAAAATATTTGTAGAATTTTGATTATTTTTCCTTTGTGATATAATAGATTGATAAGCAAGAAAAAACAATTAAATATAAACAAACATGAAAGTTCTCATGTTTGGTTGGGAATTTCCTCCGTTTAACAGTGGAGGGCTTGGCACTGCATGTTACGGAATCACGAAAGCATTGTCTCAGAAGGGGGTTGAAATAAACTTTGTCATACCCAAAAAAGTTGAAATTTCGGAGGAGTTTTTAAACATAATTTCCGCCAATTTACCAAAAACAAAAATAACGCTCGTGGATTCGCTACTGACATCCTATATGACCAATGAAAGATATTGGGAGCTGTTGAAGTTGTCAAAAGATAGGAAGTTGGACTATGGAGCAAGCCTGGTTGACGAAGTTTATCGATACGCTCAGATTGCAGGAGAAATTGCCGAAGAGGTCGATCATGATGTCATACATTGTCACGACTGGATGACCCTTCTTGCGGGGCAGGAGGCGCGTAAAGTTTCACGAAAACCTTTAGTTTCGCACATACATTCGACAGAAATGGACAGAAGCGGAGGCAGAGGGTCGAATCCTGAAATTTTTGAGATAGAAAAAACGGGTATTGCCGAATCAGACGAGATTATTGCTGTCAGTAATTTTACAAAAAATAAAATTATACAAAATTATCAAACCGACTCGAACAAAATCGATGTCATATATAACGCCGTCGATAAGAATGATTTTGACGATAATATTTCCTGTAAAAATCCATTTAATAAAAAGATAGTACTATTTTTAGGAAGACTAACAATGCATAAGGGGCCAGACTATTTTCTAAGGGCCGCACAAAGGGTTATAAAGAAAAATGAAGATGTGATTTTTATAGTTTCAGGCTCGGGAGATATGGAAAGAAAAATAATCGAAGATGCCTGTGAACTTGGCATCGGCGACAAAGTGCTTTTTACTGGATTTTTGAGAGATAATGAACTCAAAAAAATATACAAGATAGCAGATCTTTATGTTATGCCTTCCGTTTCAGAACCATTTGGAATAACTCCGCTCGAGGCGCTTGCCAGTAAAACACCAGTGCTGATTTCCAAACAATCAGGAGTTAGCGAGGTATTAAATCATTGTTTGAAAGTCGATTTCTGGGATGTGGAAGAAATGGCAAATAAGATTTTGGCCGTCTTGGAAAATCAAGAATTGGAAGACTGTCTGATGCAAAATGGAAACGCCGAAATCGACAAATTGACCTGGAGTAATACTGCTGACAAGATACTAGGTGTTTATAAAAATATAGTATCAGTAAAGATTTAGTACAAAAAAACAGTCGCAATTTTGGTTAGTGATTATAGTAACATCATAAGATCAGCTTACAAGCATATTTTAAAAAGCTAACTTTTACCCAAGTGCCATCAATCTGCTTTTATTTTCAAGTACACCAGCCTTACCGAATAAAAAGATATTCCGTGTTTGACATTGGAAATGACCATGACTATTTTGAAGACGCAAACTATCAGGATAGGAACAACGAGTTTATTATTAAAAAGGTGGCGGAAAAATGTTATTTGCCAGCGAATAAGGTCATGCTTGATCTTATACACAGATATCCTGAGTTTAAGATAAGTTATTCGTTCTCCGGAACTGCACTGGAGCAAATGGAAAAATATGCGCCAGAAGTCATTGAATCTTTCCAAAGGCTCGTACAAACAGGTAATGTGGAGATTTTGGATGAGACTTACTATCACTCCTTATCCTTTTTTTATTCTAACGAAGAATTTGTTGAACAGATAAGGCTGCATCGCGATAAGATCAAAAAACTTTTTAATTATGAGCCGACCGTCTTTCGCAACACGGAACTTGCTTACAACAATGAGCTTGCTTCTTTGGTCGAAAAACTCGGATATAAAGGAATCGTGGCGGAAGGCTGGGAATATTATCTAAAAGGTAAGTCTCCTAATTTCGTATACAGACCTTATGATACAAAAAATATAAAACTGCTTTTAAAAAATTATAAGCTTTCGGATGATATCGCTTTTCGTTTCTCAAACAAAGGATGGGAGGAATACCCTCTAAGCGCGCCAAAATTCGGACAATGGGTCAATGCTGTCAATGGAAGCGGTCAGACAATCAATCTCTTTATGGACTACGAGACTTTCGGGGAACACCAATGGGAAGATACCGGAATATTTAACTTCCTAAGAAGCTTGCCGGAAGAAGTTCTGAAACATCCGGATAACAATTTCAAGACTCCCTCTGAAATCATCGAGGCATATAGCGTCATGGATGAATTGGACATAAACGAAATCGTCACTTGGGCGGACACTGAGAGGGACTTGAGTGCGTGGACAGGAAACTCTATGCAAAAATCGGCACTACGCAAAATCTACGAGATAGAGGAGTCAGTAATCGCCTCAGACAACGAAGAGGTCAAAGATAATTGGAGAAAATTGCAGACGAGTGATCACTTCTATTATATGTGTACTAAATGGTTTTCTGATGGAGATGTGCATAAATATTTCAGTCCGTACGATTCGCCATACGAAGCGTTCATAAGTTATATGAATGTGCTCAATGATTTCAAATTGCTTCTTTGCAAAAAATAGGCAGATATCTTATAATAAAAATATAAATAAAATACAAAGAATATGAAACCAAAAGCAGATACACTTTTCGAGGCTTCATGGGAAGTCTGTAATAAAGTCGGAGGCATCTTTACGGTCCTGAGTTCAAAATCAAAACAGATACAAAAGCATTACAAAGGCAATTACTGTTTGATCGGTCCTTATTTTGAAGAAGCAAGTAGGACATATTTTAGCGAGGAAGATATCCCAAAAGACTATCAGGCACTCTGTGATGAATTAACGCAATCGGGTATAGTCTGTCATTTTGGTACTTGGCTCATAGAAGGGGATCCGAGGGTGATTCTTATTGATTTTAGAGGATACTGGAGCCAGATAGATAAGATCAAGAGAGAGTTGTGGGATTCTTTTAAAGTAGACTCTCTGAACAGTGGCTACGATTTTGACGAGCCGGTGCTTTGGAGCTGGACGGTCGGTATATTGATGGAAAAAATGAGTGCTTTTTATAAAGACAAGCAGCTGGTTTTTCATGCGCACGAATGGCTTGCGGGAGCATCTATCTTATATCTGAAAAAAAATAAAGTAAATATCCCGACTGTTTTCACGACCCATGCCACCATACTAGGAAGAACTTTGGCTGGCAACGGACAAGAACTCTATTCCGTTTTAGACAAAGTAAATCCCGAAGAAGAGGCCAAAAAATACGGCATAATCGCTAAATATAGCATTGAAAAAGCAAGTGCCCATAAAGCAGATGTCTTCACGACAGTGAGCCAGATTACCGCTCTAGAGGCAGAGAAGCTTTTAGAAAGAAAGGTGGATATGGTTCTTCCTAATGGACTTGATATGTCAGAATTTCCTAGCTTTGAGGAGCTTACCAGAAAACATAATCTTTACAGGAACAGATTACGTGAGTTTGCATTGTATTATTTCTCCCCTTATTACTCTTTCGATCTGAGAGAAAGTCTTTTTTTCTTTACCGCGAGCCGCTATGAGTTTCATAATAAAGGACTAGACATCTTCATCGAAGCGTTAGGGAAGCTCAACGAAAAGATGAAAAAGGAAAAACACAAAAAAACGGTTATAACTTTTTTCTATGTACCGACGGCAACGGCCGGAATTAGACCGGAAATTATAAATGCCCGAGAGGCCTTCAATGATATCAAGGATCTTTTAAGTGAAGAGGATGAAGATATAAAAGAAAATATCTTATACACCTTGACGGCGGAGAAAGCTTTCACCGAAAAAGCTATTTTTAAAGAAGATTTTTTAAGAAATTTAAAAAGGAAGCTTTTGAGACTGAAAATTGCCCAAGGAAAAAATGCACCGCTTGCAACACATATCCTTGTCGATGAAAACAACGATGCAATCATGAATGCCTTCAAGAAAGCGGGGCTGCAAAACAGTGAAGAAGATAGGGTTAAAGTCATATTTTATCCGATTTATTTGAGCGGAGCCGATGGATTAGGAGATCTTGATTATTATCAAAGTATCCAAGCATCGCACCTCGGAGTATTCCCTTCGTACTATGAACCATGGGGATATACGCCGCTAGAATCCGCCGCGCTTGGCGTGCCAGCAATCACCAGCAATCTTTCGGGATTTGGAAAATATTTTTACGATGTCTTGGATAGGGATAAAATTCCTGGAATTCGCGTACTAGATATAGAAAACAGTCCCAAGGATAAACTGATGAAAGCCTTCCTGAAGAGTCTTAGTAGATATACGAATTTTGACAGAAAAGAAAGAATCGATAACAAGATAAGAGCGAGAAAGGTTGCTTTCATGGCAGACTGGGAGAATTTTGCAGTCCATTATGTGGAAGCACAAAATATGGCAATGGAAAAGAAATAATTTTAATATTCGCAACTATGATTGAACTTCGAAAAGATCTCGTGCTCGACCGATGGAGCTATATCGCATCAGGGCGAGGCAAGAGACCTAAGGAAACAGAGATAGAAAACGAAAATTCAGGTGACAGTGTCTGCTATTTTTGTCCTGGCAGTGAGAACCTGACACCGCCTGAAATCGGGAGGGTCGGTGACGAAGATGGATGGAAAGTTAGGTGGTTTCCGAATAAATTTCCTGCAGTAGAGTCGGAGCTTAAAAAGGAAGTCAATCTCGAAGAAGATTTTTATATAAAAAATGAAGGATTTGGTTTTCATGAAGTGATTGCTGAGACTTCGGATCATAGTAAACAACTTGCAAATCTTTCCAAAGAAAATATTTGCGATGTGCTTAGAATTTATGCCAAAAGAATGGCCGATTTAAGCCAAAAAGATGGGATAAAGTATGTGCAAATCTTCAAGAACAGCGGGGCAGAGGCCGGGACCTCGATTGCCCATTCGCACAGCCAGATAATCGCTGGAAACTTGATTCCAAGATATGTCCAAGAAAAAATTTCCGCAGTCAAAAAGTACGGCAAAAAATGCCCTTATTGTGAAATCATAAAAAAAGAAGAATCAAGCGAGAGATTTATCTGCGGCAATGAAAAATTTGTGGCGTTCACTTCTTTTGCACCGAGATTCAATTTTGAAGTCATGATTTTTCCAAAAGAACATTATCGCAATATCACAGAAGTACCGGAAGAAGATTTTGATGCTATGGCAGAAGTTTTTCAAAAGGTTCTCTCTAAACTGGGAAAAATAAATGCTCCTTATAATTTTTATCTACACTACGCTCCAGAGGGAGAAAATTTGCATTTCCACTTTGAGATAACACCAAGAATGAACACTTGGGCGGGTTTTGAACTGGCGACAGAATCATTCGTCATAACAACCTCGCCGGAAGAAGCCGCCGCTTTTTATAGGGAATAATTTTTATTCTTTTAAAAAAACAAAAAATGAAAATCGTAAACCAGTACAAAAACACAAAGACCGAGAAAAATATCGATCAGCCAGCAAGTTTAGTGCTAGGAAATGACCTAGGAAACTTCTTTTACCTTTCCGAGGAAGAAACCCGTTACCAAGGTTTTTATTACAAAAGCAATGATAATTGCGAAAAGAAACCCGACATATATAAAGTCATAGATGAGATTAAAATTTTAGACCGAGACGAAGTTGTTGAAATGAAAAACAATTTTTTCAAAGTGGAAAGAACAAGCAAAGACGGACTTACGGAAAGTTATTTCCTGCCCGACAAAGGCAATTCATTGTGTCTAAAAACAAGCAAATTGGCGAAGGCTGAAGTCAGCTTGGATATAAGGCATCCCTACGACTCAAGAACGATGGGAAGGTTTTATGAGGTTGCCACCGAAAGTGAATGCTTGGTAGTTAAATTTACAAAACGACGCGACTGGAGCGAGGACAATTTGGGAGATAAAAAAGAGTTCAGTTTGTTTTTGGCGGTCAAAACCGATAAAGATTCATTTGAAAAAATCGGGGAGTTTTTCTCGAAATATTACCCAAAAGACCACAAAAGAAACTCCTGCCCATGGGACAGGCATATCTATAAAGCTTTCCGAATGTCATTTAAGAAAGCGGTTTTCTCTGTGGCGGAAAGCCAGAAAGGGGCGGTAGCAGAGGCTCTGGATGTCTATAAAAATTTTGATAAGCTCTATAAAAAGAACCGTGACGAATCGACTGATTTGGAAATTCCAAAAATCACCGATCCAGAAATCAAGATGGCCTATTTATGTGCGCAAAATTCCATCAGAACGCTTCTGGTTAATAATAAAAATACCGGAGCCTATGCCGGTATTCCCTGGTTTTTCCAGTTTTGGCACAGAGATGAAGCAATCTCGCTGTCCAAAATTTATCGAATAGATAAAAAAGTAGGGAGAGAGATAATCATTGCCCAGCTTGACGCAGTCATTAAAAACGATTCTTTTACAAGACAGAGATTTTTGGACTCACCGCAGGACACACAGAGCGCGGATGCTATCGGAATCTTGGCGAGAGAATGTCAAAAGATATTCAAAGAAAATCGCGTAAACAAAGACTTTCGAGAAGATGTCGTTAAAAAATTCGAAAAGATCGTACCGAAACTCCTCAAGGAAAGAACTTCCGATAAGCTGGCTTTGAGTTTTGAAAGAGAAACCTGGATGGATACTTTGGATCGCAGCGGTCATCGGATTGAGATCCAGGCAGGAAGGCTCGCACTTTATAAATTCCTTTTTAGCGAAACTGATAATGACCAATATAAAATTCTGCTAGAGGAGCTCGAGAGAGAAGTTATAAAGACTTTCTTTGCCGAGAAAATGCTCAAAGATTCGCCAGAAGACGGCGCTGTTAGACCGAATATCTTTCTGGCACATCATCTCTATCCTGAACTTATGCTCAAAGAGAAGTGGGAAAAATGTTTTGATAAAATTTTACCGGAGCTTTATCTTGATTGGGGAGGGATCGCTTCACTCTCGCAAGTCGATAGCAGATTCATTTCCAGAGACAGCGGAGAAAGCAGCACGAGTTATCACAATGGAGACAGCTGGTATTTTATGAATAATCTTGTGGCAGCTGCGCTCTATCAAGTTAACGCGGCAAAATATTCAGAGCATATCAACGAAATCATGGAGGCCAGTACCAATGAAATCCTCTATATGGGCGCCATCGGACATCACAGCGAAATCAGCTCAGCGGAAGTTCAACAATCTCTCGGCTGCGAAGCTCAATTGTGGTCAAGCGCGATGTATCTGAACTTTTTCGATGTGGCGATGGGGGAATAGAAGCGGCGTTATAAATGAGCATGCTCTTGAATTAAACATCAAGAGTGTTTGTTTGATACTATATTTTTTTGTGTCATTCTGAGCGGAGCGATAGCGGAGTCGAAGGATCCCGTTATTATGCAGGACATAACGGAATCCTTCGCTTAAGGCTCAGTACCT
>JAQUYG010000003.1:0-52952 GCA_028691985.1 Minisyncoccota bacterium | reverse complement strand
AACTTATAGGCGTAAAGGCAGGGATTGCAACAATTGTAATTCTTTGCTAAATAATTATTATTTATAAATTTAAAAAGGCCCTCAAAGAGCCTATTTTTTGTACCGAAGGAGGGAATCGAACCCTCATGAGTTGCCCCACACGATTTTGAGTCGTGCGCGTCTACCAATTCCGCCACTTCGGCGCGTTTTTCTGACACATAAAACGACGAATTCAGTATAACAGATAAAAAAAATAATTCAAGAGAATGGATTTTTTAAAGAAACGGCAAATTGTCATTCTATCATTTTATTGTTAGGAGATATTCGGAGTCTAATACTGTAATAGATTAAATTCTCAAATTATACCCCTCACCCTAACCCTCTCCCAATGGGAGAGGAGATAATACTGGACACTCGTGGCAGACTTATAAAGTAGGCTAGATTAGCTTAGTATATTATAAAAGTACAACGATTAAATATTGCAGTAAGGCAAAAGTGAGATATAACAGAGATACTGGGTCGGGGCCCGGCATGACACATAAAAATTTTAGTATAGGTGAGATTTATATGGTGTTTTGTTAGCGAATTATCTAACATGTATAAAAAACTCAATAATTTTAAAGTCAAACTGATTATATAGATATAGCATTAAGCTTTTTTATAATCGTTGACAAAAGGCGGAAAAATAGCTAAGTTTATATATATTTGTAAATATCTTTTTACTGTATTATAATAACACTATGAGTATAATTGCATTAGTAAATCAAAAGGGAGGCGTCGGAAAGACCACCACAACCACAAATTTGGGGGCTTATTTGACTGCATATGAGAAGAAGGTCTTGCTCGTCGATATGGATCCACAGGCAAACGCAACAACGGGACTCGGATTCAGGCCGGAGAATTTGAATGGAAGCACTTATGATATTATTTCAGGCAAAAAAAAGGCAGAAGAAGTGATTATTAAAACCAACTTGGAAAACTATGATTTGGTGCCGGGATCAGAAGACCTAGCGGGCGCAACCATTGAGCTGGTGGAGGCGACTGAGAGGGAGTATAAATTCCATAATGCAATCAAGGAGCTGGAAAAGGAATATGACTATGTCCTCATAGACTGTCCGCCGAGTCTGGGACTCCTGACTGTCAACAGTCTCACTGCGGCAGATAAGATTATCATTCCGGTACAGTGCGAGTACTATGCGCTTGAAGGACTGAGTCAGCTTCTCCACTCAATTGATCTTATACAGAGCAATCTTAAAGAGGATTTGGAAATTATGGGTGCAGTTCTTACTATGTTTGACAAGAGGAACCAGCTTTCAAGACAAGTTGTTAAAGAAATGAAAAGGCATTTTCCAGGATATACTTTTGATGCGATGATCCCGAGAAATGTCGCTTTGGCGGAGGCTCCGAGTTTTGGAAAGACGATCCGCGAATATGCGCCGGAAAGTACCGGAGCGAGGGCGTATAATTATCTGGCGAAAGAAGTGATTCATTTGGATAGCAAATAAAAAATCATCAACTGATATTTTTAGAAAAATAAAAGATTGTATATGATGAAAAAGAGTAGTCTGGGAACTGGACTTTCGTCCTTGATTCCAGAAAAAACAAAAAGACTGGAAGGCGGTGCAGGAGACGCAGTTAACCACGATAATGAGGTCATAAAAATTCCCGTCGAAAAAATAATCCCCAACCCTAGCCAGCCAAGATATTTCTTCGATAATGACAATTTGAAAGATTTGGCCGAGTCGATCCGCGAACATGGAGTGGTTCAGCCGATCATAGTGACCAAACTTAATAATGGAAGATATGAATTAGTGGCAGGAGAACGAAGACTTAGGGCGTCGAAGCTCATAGGAAACAAAGATATTCCCGCCATCGTGAGAGAGGCCAATAATCAACAGAAACTAGAACTTGCCATCATTGAGAATGTCCAAAGACATGATTTAAACCCGATAGAAGAGGCTAAGGCTTACAAAAAACTGAAGGAAGATTTTGATTTTACACAAGAAGATGTCGCCAAAAAGCTCGGTAAAAATAGAGCGACTGTGGCGAATATCATAAGACTGTTGGACCTTCCGGTAGAGATCCAGAGGGGAATCATAGAAGGAAAAATAACTGAAGGACACGCCAGGGCCATTCTAGGACTTGAGAATCCGGAAAAACAAAGAGCGCTTTATGAGCTTATCATAAAAAATAAGCTGACCGTAAGAGATGTGGAAAATAAGGTAAGAGAGATAACTGTGCCTGGGCACAAGAGGGTGCTGTCGCAAGAAAAGAATGCCGAAATGCAGGATTTAGAAAACGAAATGCAGGAAAGACTCGGAACCAAGATTCAGATAAAGAAAAAAGGGGGAATAGGAAAATTGATAATTGATTTTTTCTCAGAAGAGGAATTCGATAAGATAAAGAAGCTACTGCTTGAAAAATAAAAGGCTGAAAAATCCTTTTACTTAAGGTAAGATCGAACGACCTGCCTCGTATTATTGACATACTATTTAAATCTGATAAGATATAAATTATTGCTTTTACCCAAATTGCGGGGTTTTTTAATTGTTAAAATCAAAAAATGACAAAAAGAATCTTAACTAAAGAAGGATTGGAAAAGTTGCAGAAAGAACTTGAGCTACTCAAGACCATAGAGAGGCAAAAAGTTGCGCAAAGGATTCAGACTGCCAAAGAACTTGGAGATTTAAGTGAAAATGCCGAATACTCGGAAGCAAAGGAACAGCAAGCCCTAAACGAGACCCGAGTAGCGGAAATTGAAGATACTATTAAGAATTCAGAAATAGTTGATAGCTCTAAAGTCGGTGCGAATAAAGTCGGCGTGGGTTCGACTATAACTGTCAAAAGCGATGGCAAAAAAAAGACATATATTATTGTCGGATCTAACGAAGCTGATCCTCTGGAAGGAAAAATTTCCAACGAATCACCCATGGCGACATCCTTTATGGGACACAAAATAGGTGACAAAGTCTTTGTTTCCACTCCCAAAGGGGATGTTGAATATGAGATATTGGAAATAAAATAGGCAAATTAAACCAAAAACAAAAGACAGACCCTTAATTTGGTCTGTTTTTGTTTTAAACAAAAGAAATTTTTGACTTATTTTGCATAAAATAGTAATATAACTAGGTATAAATTAACTGAATCCTTATGCTAGATGAATTAAAGCAAGCACGCATCGAAAAACTGGAAAGAATCAAGGCGCTCAATATAAATCCATATCCCGCCAAGTCTAAAAGAACTAAAACGGTGGCGCAAGCGTTGGAAGACTTTGATAGATTATCCGAAAGTAAGGAAAATATATTCTTAACAGGAAGGCTCAGAACGCTGCGAACGCACGGAGCACTTTCTTTTGCAGATATTGAAGACCAAAGTGGAAGATTGCAACTTTTCTTTCAAAGAGACGCGCTCGGTGTGGAAAAATATGATTTTATGAAAAGTCTGGACATCGGCGACTTCATAGAGGCCAGCGGGTTTCTTTTTACGACTCAGAAGGGGCAGAAAACGCTTAATGTCTCTGATTATAAAATACTGACAAAATCCCTGCTGCCATTGCCCGAAAAATGGCATGGTTTGCAGGATGAAGAAACAAGATATCGCAAAAGACACCTGGACCTCATAATGAACGAAGATGTCCGTAAATTATTCAGAACACGCACTGCTTTTATGAATAATGTCCGCGAGTTCTTAAACTCCAATGGATTTATGGAAGTAGAGACTCCTGTTTTGGAAAGCGTTCCGGGAGGAGCCGAGGCAGAACCTTTCGTCACACACCACAATAAATTAGATATAGATTTTTTTCTGAGAATATCCCTGGAATTGCATCTGAAGAGGTTGATGGTGGGGGGATTTGAAAAAATCTATGAGCTAGGGAGAGTATTCAGAAACGAAGGAATCAGCACTCAGCACTTGCAGGAATTCACCATGTTGGAGTTCTACTGGGCATATGCAGACTATGAGGAGCTGATGGATTTTGTGGAAAATTTTTACACGACCATAATCGAAAAAACTTTCGGAACTTTGGAAATTCCATACCAAGGCAAAGTTTTGAATTTTAAAGCGCCGTGGCCGCGAGTCGATTATCGAGAAATCATCCTACAAGAATCCGGAGTAGATATCGATCTCTATCCGACCAAGGAAGCGATGCAAGAATTAGTACGAGAAAAAGGAATTAAACCGGATCCGGCAGCGGGAAGAGGCAGGCTTATTGACCAACTCTACAAAAAACTAGTGCGCCCGAATCTTTTTCAACCGTGTTTTTTGATTAATCATCCGATCGATATCTCTCCGCTAGCCAAGAGCAAAGAAGACGATATCAACAAGGTTGAGCGCCTTCAGGTTTTGATTGCCGGTGCAGAAGTCGGGAACGGCTTTTCTGAGCTTAACGACCCTATCGACCAGAGACAGCGATTTCTCAAACAGGAGGAACTACGCGAGGCGGGAGATAAAGAAGCTCAAATGATTGATGAAGATTTTGTCGAGGCCCTGGAATACGGAATGCCACCCACGGCAGGTTTTGGAGTAGGAATAGATAGATTGCTTATGATACTTGCAGATCAAGAAAATATCCGCGATGTTGTTTTCTTTCCGATGATGAAGCCCAAGCCGATTGAAATCTCCGCGGGAGAGGAGAAAGATGAATCGTCGTCCGCCCCGGTGGCGGAATAAATGTAAATTTAATGGTTCTTTTTTATCATAATGTTGTGTATAAAAAAAACAAAACACGACATTTTACTAATATAAATTACAAAATCGAGATTGCTGCGTCGCTTAACTTCTCGCAACGAAAGATGTTTTTGAGATAAATGGTTAAATATTTAGAATTACTAAAAATATATGCTGGATATAAAATTTATCCGTGAGAACCCGGATAGGATCAAAGAGGAAATCAAAAGGCGTAATATGAAAATCGATCTAGATTCGTTTCTGTCTCTTGATGAGAAGAAGAGGGGACTGACGCAACAGATCGAAGCCCTGCGAGCGAAGCAAAATGAAGCGACCGAACTGATGAAAAAAGGGCGCGATGAGAAGCTTATCTCAGAGATGCAAAAAATCAAATCAGAAATCGGCGAAATTGAACCGGAGTTAAAAGACCTGGAAGAAAAAACTAAAAAAATATTACTAACCCTCCCAAATATTACCCACGAGAGTGTGCCGATCGGGCCGGATGAGTCAGGAAATGTGGTGATCAGAACTGTCGGAGAGAAGCCAAAATTCGATTTCGCACCGAAGCAGCATTTCGAGATAGAAAGCGTAAAATATTTGATTGATAGCGAAAGAGGGGCAAAGGTTTCCGGATCCAGATTTTGGTATCTGAAAGGCGACTTGGCAAAATTGGAATTCGCGCTCATGCAGTACGCCTTCAATTTCTATTCCAGTAAAGGGCTTATGCCGATGATTGTGCCGATGCTAGTCCGCGAAGATGCCATGTACGGAACTGGATTTTTCCCAGCAGATGAAAATGAAATTTATCGTGTTAACCCAGATGAAGATAATCTATTTTTAGTCGGAACTGCCGAAGTAGCCTTGGCTGCTTATCACATGAATGAAAATCTGGATTTCAGCGATGGTCCGAAAAAATATATGGGCTACTCTAGTTGCTTCAGACGCGAGGCAGGAACTTACGGCAAAGATATGAAAGGAATTTTGCGCGGACATCAATTTAATAAGATTGAGATGTTTATTTTTTGCAAGCCAGAGGAATCATGGCAGTGGCACGAAAAACTCTTACAATACGCCGAAGAATTCTTGCAGTCACTCGGACTTTGCTATCAGGTACTCAATATGTGTACCGGAGACATCGGAGCGCCAAACGCCAAGAAGTATGACATAGAGACTTGGCTGCCAGGACAGGATACTTTCCGTGAAACCAATTCCTGCAGCAATGACACAGATTTTCAAGCAAGGAGACTCAACTGCCGCTACACAGATGAGAATGGAAAAAAGCAATTTGTACACACGATTAACAACACGGGAACTTCAGACAGGCCGCTCATCGCCATCTTGGAAAACTATCAACAGGAGGATGGCAGCGTAATTGTTCCGGAAGTGTTAAGGCCGATTTTTGGAAAAGATCGAATTGGCTAAGCTGTTTATCCTCAATCTTCCTGCGTATTTCTGTCATTTAGCTTCGGAGGAATATCTAGAATCCCGTAATCGAAAGCAGAGAGTGTTTTATGTCAGGATCATACGCGATATGTGTCCTTCGCCCAACTCTGACAAAACACTTCTTGCAATCAAATAGTCATTGCAATTTTTCTGTCAAACCTACCGAATATTATTTAAAGTTTTTATTTGAACGATTTATTAAAATTATATAAAACTTCACCGATAAAGATATCAGTTAAAATTATGAATTGTGCATGACCCGAATTCTGGGACGACGGTAAAGAAAAAGTTTTTTCTTTAGCAATAAAAAAACTATGCAAGAGAAACAAATAAAAATCAAAGAACTGGCGGTCAATTATAAAACAATCGGGGATGGAAAAGTTCCGATAGTCTTGTTACATGGTTGGGGTGTTTCTTCGGATAAGTATATGGCGACGGCGGAGACTATTTTGAAAGATAATAGTGATTTCAAATTCTATATTCCCGATCTACCTGGCTTCGGTAAAAGCGAAGAACCGACAGAAGATTGGAAATTGAACGACTATGTCGATTTTACAAAGGAATTCATCAAAAACGCAGTCCAAAGAACGACAGGCTTTGAGTTGGTGAAAAATATCCTGAAACAGGCAGCGCAAGACGGCTCGGTCACCTTGAGAAGGGAAAACAAAAAAGTGATTCTACTTGCACACTCTTTCGGAGGAAGAGTCGCGATCAAATATGCGGTCAAATATCCGAATGATATAGAAAAGCTGGTATTGACCGGGGCGGCGGGAGTCAGACACCCTCTCGGCAAAAAGCAGAAGATCGTTTTTGTAGCAGCTAAAATCGGAGGCTTACTATTCCGTTTACCGCTATTCGGTAAATTTGAGAGATATGCGAAAAAGATACTTTATATGATTGCAAGAGAAAAGGATTATGCGGATGCAGATCCCAGGATGAAAGAAGTTATGAAAAACGCGCTCAAGGAAGATTTGTCTCCGCTTCTAGAGAAAATAACGGTGCCGACTGTTCTGATTTGGGGAGAAAATGACCATTCCACTCCGCTAGCCGATGGAGAGATCATGCATGAAAAAATTGCCGATTCAAAACTTTTTATCATAAAAGAAGCGAACCATTCTGCGGTTTATAATAATGCCGAGGAATTTGCGAAGAAGTTTGAGAAGGGGTTAAAGGAGGCGACCATAACGCTCCTATAACCGCACTCACACATTTTCAAAAATAACAAAAATAATTTCAAAGAAAAACAATGGATAGTATACAATTATTGATTTTAATAACGACCGCTCTCTTTCTCATGAAATTTTTGAAGGACAGCTTAGGATTTTTGTGGTTATTCCAGACCAAAGAATACAGGTTTGATCGGATGGAGTCGCATATCAAAGACCACTTTTTTCCTATCTTTTCCGTTTTTGCAGCTTTCTTCGGCACACTCATTTTTCTGGGAGCCTTTTTTTCCGAGACCGCAGAATTCATATTTGTTTTTCTCGTATTGCTAACGGGGCTTCTGGCGCCTGTTTATTTTTTGTGTTCTCTCATAAAAACAATTTTCGAGATATTAAAGCGTGCTTTTAAACGACCGAAAAGAACTACTAAAATTCTCCTCATTTTAACGGTTTACATCGTATTATATTCAGCCTTTGTCTTTTTCATCAGCAAAAAAATCTCAAATTCTTTTACCATTGTTTTCAGTTTGGATTTTTTCATTCTCTTTTCTTTTTATCTCTTGCTTCTGAACGCGCTGATTCCAATATTTCTCTTGTTTGCAATAGCGATAGTAACGCCTATCGCCAATCGCAAAAAAAGGAAAATTGTCAGGAGTGCACGAAAAAAAATGCTTGAAATGAAAAAAGTCAAAACTATCGGCATTACGGGAAGTTTCGGAAAAACCAGCACGAAAGAATTTTTGTTCGCTATCTTGTCGGAAAAATACAAAGTAGTTAAAACAGAAGGAAACAATAATACCCTGATGGGGGTCGCGAACACAATCCTGAACAAAGTAGACGACAATTTCGATTTTTTCATATGTGAAATGGGCGCTTACAAAATTGGCGAGATAGAGGAAATCAGCAGTATCGCCGAACCATTTGCGGGGATCATTACAGGCATCAATGAGCAGCATCTGGATCTTTTTGGATCTATAGAAAATACAAAAAGAGGAAAATTCGAGCTCATACAAAGCTTGCCGGAGGACGGTTTTGCTGTTATAAACAAAAACGCACTCGAAATGAAACCAGAGATTTATTACAAAGTAAAAGATGTGACCTCTTTTTCAAAGGACATCGCAAAAAATATCGAGGTCCATCCAGAATACGCAAAGTTTGAATATAAAGACATTCCGTTTAAAATCCAAGTCTTGGGAGGGCATTATATAAAAAACATCCTGTCTGCTATCGTCGCCGCCGAGAAATTGGGGATGAGTTTGAGAGAAATACAGGCAGCAGTTTCAAAAATTGATATGAAAAGCATCTATTTCATGCATAAGACACAAGGTCCTCACGGATCCGTGTTCATAGACGACAGCTACAGTGCCAATCCTGACGGAGTAATTGCCGCACTCGGATATATGCGGGAAGCTTATCCGAAAAAGACCAGGATTCTTGTTTTCCCGGGAATCATAGAGCTGGGGAAAGATTCTGAAAAAATCCATAAGAGACTCTGGAATGAAACTGACAACATTTGTGACCTGGCTTACATAATGCAAAAAAGAAACAAGGAAATTTCAAGGAACCAGAAGAAGTGTCACTTTATCTTCGGGAAGAATTTTGATAGAATAAAAACAGATTTGGAAAAACGCCTAAACAAAGACACTGTCGTATTATTCGAGAGTCGTGCCGCAGGGGTTGTTATGAAAAAAATATTGGACAATAATAAAAGCAAATAAATGCCGAAATTTTTTATGCCGATAGCATCGGCTTTCGCACCCAACTACACGCTAAAAGATACCCTGATTGCAGGTAAGTATCTTATGCCGTGGAATCAAAATCGTCTACAGAGCGGAGGAAACATTTCTGAGCTGGAAGAAGATTTCAGAAAATATATCAATGCGGACAAGGCAATCAGTTTTGCCTCAGGTCGATCCGGATTCTATGCGATACTAAAAGCGTTGGATATAAAAGAGGGCGACGAGGTCATTCTTCAGGCCTTTACCACTGTGGCGCTCCCCAACACGATCAAACTTTTTGGTGCCAAGCCAGTTTTTGTAGATATAGAACCGGGCACTTACAATATGGATCCAAAAAAAATTGAAAAGAAAATCACACCAAGAACTAGACTGATCGTAATCCAGCATACTTTCGGCAATCCTGCTGATGTGGAAGAAATACTAAACATAGCAGAAAAACACAGACTGAAAACCGTGGAGGATTGTGCTCATTCATTGGGAGCAGAATATACTGGTCAAAAAACCGGCAAATTCGCTGATGCAGCGTTCTTCAGTTTCGGGAGAGACAAAGTAATTTCTGCCGTAAGTGGCGGAATGGTCATAACAAAAGATTATGGGCTAGCGGAAAAAATCGAAACGCTACGAAACGAATTAGAATTCCCTTCAAAAAAATCCATCGTAAGAAGCCTTTTGCACCCGATCATCACATTTAAAGCGCTTCATATCTATAGACTTTTTTCCATCGGGAAGCTAATAATGTTTATCGCTTTTAAATTCAGGATTTTGGACAAGGCCTATTCCACAAAAGAAAAAAAAAGCGAGCCTGATATGGATTTTGCAAAAAAAATGCCCAACGCCTTGGCCGCCATCGCCCTCCATCAAATAAAAGCGGTGGACAAATTCAACAGGCACCGGATCAAGACAGCCAAAAAATATGCGGAAGGTATCAAAAGCGAGAAGGTTAGATTGCCAGACACTAAGGAAAAATGTAAAAATATATTTCTTTGGTACACAATTACGGTAGGGGATAAGCACAACTTCATTAAAAAAGCGCAAGAAAAAAATATGATTTTCGGGGACTGGTTTCCGCAGGTCATCGGCCCCAAAGAGGTAGATTTAAAAAAAGCTGGCTACCGAGAAGGAAGTTGTCCGATTGCAGAAAATTTAAGCGCACATTGCATAAATTTACCCACACATCACAACATGGGAAAAAGAGAGATCAGAAAAGTGATTGCATTTGTGAATGATTATAAATAATTTGAGATCTTATGAATATTTCCGAAATTACCGAAAAAGAAGACTGGGAGAATTTCGTCACCAAGAATGACACCGACTCTTTTTTACACTCATGGAACTGGGGGGAATTCAATAAAAATACCGGAGAAAAAATTTGGCGATTAGGATTTTTCCAAGAAAAAAATCTCGTTGCGGTTGCGTTGGTCATCAAGGTCAAGGCAAGAAGAGGAACTTTTCTTTTTGTTCCGCATGGTCCGGTGGTAGATTCTGAACAAAGCAAAAAGGAAACTATTGGAGAATTAAAATCTTTCCTGACTGTTTTGGGAAAAAAGGAAGGGGCGGCTTTCATAAGAATCAGTCCTATTTTTAAATCGAACGAGGAAAATCTGGCAATTTTCAAAAAAGCGGGATTCAAAAATGCGCCTATCCATATGATGCACCCTGAGACCACATGGATACTCAACATCGACAAGGATGAGGCCAATCTTCTCTCTGAAATGAAAAAAAATCATCGCAATTTGATTCGACGCGCCGGCAAAGAAGGCGTTGAAATCATACAAGGAGATTCGGAAGAATTCCTGAAAAGTTTTTACAAAATCCACATGGAGACCGTCCGAAGACATCACTTCGTGCCTTTTTCTTACGAATATATAAAACAAGAACTGGAAACTTTTAAAAAAGACGGGCAGATCAGTATATTTAACGCCCGCTATGAGAACAAAATCATTTCCAGCGCCATAATCGTTTTTTATGGGAATGAAGCTTTTTATCACCATGGAGCATCTTCTTCGGAGCATACGAAGATACCATCCTCATATTTGGCGTTATTTACGGCAATACAAGAAGCGCAAAAACGAGGAATTAAGAAATTCAATTTTTACGGCATAGTTGATAATAAGCCCAGGCACCCGTGGTTCGGACTTTCCAAATTTAAGAAGGGGTTCGGAGGCGAAGAAATGAGTCTGGTGCATTGCCAAGACCTACCGCTTAATTCAAGATATAGACTAACTTATCTAGTGGAGACTCTTAGAAAAATTAAGAGAGGATATTAATGTTAAAATCCAATCGCAAAAAAAATACAGGTTTTCTGAAAAAAAACAAGATGAGATTCAGATACCATAAAAAAAGAAATCTTTTAAACAAGAGGTCATTCTTTATCGTTGTCTTTTTAATCGGATTGTCTTGTGGAACTTATGTATTCGCTTTTTCTGATTTGTTTGTAATAAAAAATTTAGAGATATCCGGAAACGAAAATCTGACAAAAGAGGAAATAAAAGCAAAAATGGATATGAATATGGAATTGAGACAGGAATATGGTCTCTCGGGAAAGAATTTTTTTCTAGTTGAGCCAGAAGAACTCGCCAATCAACTTAAAAATGATTTTCCAGAAATCAAAGAGGTCAGAGTTGAAAAAGTCCTGCCAGATAAGCTTACTGTGAAAATTGAGGAAGAAGATCCCGCTCTAATCTGGTGCCGGCAAAAATGTTTCCTTATCAACGCAGAAGGAACAGTTTTTATGGATGCAGACGAGACTGCGCTTGTCGAAGAAAGTAAATATTTTATAAAGATTATCGAGACTGAATATGAGACAATGAGAGAAAAGGAAGAAGAATCTAAAGATATCGATAAAGAGAGTCCTCTGCTAGAAAAAAATACCTCATTAGACATAGAGAAAACAGATAAAGAAAGTGAGCAGAAAGCTCCAGGAGAAAAATCGAATAAAGAGGAAATAAAAAACGAAATAAACGAGATAATAAGTGATGAGTATAAGGAAGATTTGAAGATAAACGACAAAGTTTCAGATAATAACTTTATAGATTTTTTACTTGACATAAACAATAAAATAAGTTATAATTCACAGTTAAAAATAAAATATTATCAAACCAAAGGAACTGCGAGTAGGGAATTGGTCGCTGTGACAGATAAAAACATAAAAGTTTATTTCGACACCACGAAAGATGCGGCAAAACAAGCAAAAAATTTGGGATATTTTCTTTCTGACGGCATAGGAAAAGATAGTATAGATTCGCTTGAATATATATATTTAAAAACGGAAGATCGAGTTTTTTATAAGTAAAAGAAAGAAATTTTACGCCGATTTATAAGCTGTTATACTGAATAATAAGGTTAAGTAAAAAATATGCTAACGCGAAATAAAAAATTCAGGCCTACCGACGGCAGTGAGGAGGAAAAAAAGAAAGAGGAAGAAAAAAAATTGGCGGTACTGGAACAGGAAACTTTTGAACAGTTCATAAAAAAATCCGAAGAGGAAAGAGCGGAGAAAGAAGAGCAGAAAAAAGAAGAATTAAAGGAGCTGGAAAAATCCAGGAAGAGCAAGAGAGATTTGGAAGAAGAGGAAAGAATCGCCCGGGAAAAAGAAAATGCCAGGACGATCGGAGGACAGAAGGCTGAAATCAAGAAAACTTTTGTTTTAGATAAAGGTTCAGGAATATTCGACAGTAAGGGAAGAAGGCTCGGCTATGGAACCCAAAAAATAGATAAAAAAATCGAGCGAACGATAAAGACCGGCGCAAAAGGTGTCTCAATCAAGAAACAGAGAGAATTTATGCAGCTTTTAGGAAAATACCATAATTTAAAAAATACCAATCTGGGAACTATGGACAGAGACGAGATTCTAAAATTTGAAACTGGATTGAGAAGAGGAGGATCGGATATAAAATTCAAAGAATTTACCCAAGAGATGAAAAAAGAAGGCATAATCAGAAATTCAGCAGGAGTCAAAAAGTTTTTTAGCCGCAGAGAGCTAAAAGCAATGAAGAATGCCCTATTGGGACAAGAAGACCACATGACCTATAAAAGGGTCGATAAGACAGAGTTAATCAATAAAAGGTCTGGCGCGTCCAGTTCAAAGGGACCAGTCAAACCCGGATCAAATTAAAAATATGGATTTACTATTTTGGATAGGTTCGT
The DNA here is from genome assembly GCA_028691985.1 of Minisyncoccota bacterium. Classification (GTDB taxonomy): domain Bacteria; phylum Patescibacteriota; class Minisyncoccia; order JAHIHE01; family JAGLIN01; genus JAQUYG01. The sequence goes on along the minus strand of JAQUYG010000003.1, from coordinate 39,817 downwards.
TTGTCATCAGTTTGATCATACTTATAAAATCTGCGGATATCTTCACTGAAAGCGCTGAAAAAATCGGACTTGCTTTCAAAATTCCATCCTTTATTGTCGGAGTCGCAATTGTCAGTATTGGAACATCCCTGCCAGAACTTGCAACTTCGATCATCGGCGTCATGAAGAATGATACGGAGATAGCTGCTGCCAACGCCATCGGATCCAATATCGCAAACATACTGCTCATAGTAGGCATGGCCTCAATCGTTGCCAAAAAAATCAGCATCAAAAGAAGCCTTATTAACCTGGATTTGCCGCTCTTGGCATCAGTCACAACATTGATCGTTTTTATATTGCAAGACAAACAGGTGACCAGAATTGAGGGAGCTATCGCGGTTTGTACTTACCTCATCTATACATTCTACCTAGTGTCATCAGGCAAAGAAAGAAAAGCTCTGGCTCATAAGGATAACGGGGGAGACAGCGAACTGCCAGTGACCAGACTAGACAGGCTAAAAATATTAAAAAGACTCTGGAAACACCATGAAAAGATTGACCCAAAAGTCTTCGCGTATCTTATTGCCAGCTCGATTTTTATATACTTGGGAGCAAATCAGACAGTAGAGTCAATTATAAAAATTGCGGAAGAAATTAATGTCGATTCTTCACTGATTGTTATGAGCGCCATGGCACTTGGAACTTCACTGCCAGAACTTATTGTTTCCGTGCAGGCCGCAAAAAAGAAGAAATATGAAATCGCACTGGGAAATGTATTTGGATCAAACATATTCAACGCACTGATAGTCATAGGGCTACCGGCAATCATTACTCCGCTTGCTGTCGACGAAAAGACTTATTCCGTCGGAATTCCTTTCCTGATTGCCACTACAATTCTATATGTATTTTCCGGAATCTCAAGAAAGATATATAATTGGGAAGGAATGATGTATATTATGATTTATGTACTATTTTTAGTAAAAATATTTGAATGAGTTTAGACATGGTTTTTTAAATAAAAATTAATTTTTAAAAATATGACTGAGGTTAAAAAAGAACAGAGCAGTAATACCCCTTTTGAAACATTCAATAACCTGAACAAAGAAGCGAAAGAAAAAGAAGCTGAGCAGAATAGAATAGATAAAGAAGACGAAAAGATAGCTAGACGCAGAGATAGAATAAACGAAGAAAACGAGGGGATAGTAGTGATTAAAACTGAGATAAATGAAGGCATCACGAGCGAAGAAAGAGCTGTTATTGAAAATATAAAAAGAGAAGCACAAAAAAGACCTATTCGAGATTCTGAAAATAAAATAATAAGGAATATTAAGGAGAAAGCTCTTGAAAAAACTCAGAGCGCTGAAGAAACGGAAAGAAAAAAGAGGCAGCAAGAACTAGAAGAAATAAGAGAAAAAGTCTTAAAAGAAGAGAGGGTTCGACTTTACGAAAAGTGGCAAGAGATTGATACTTTTATAAAGAAGGACTTCAGTTTAATAGGGGAATGGGAAAAAAAGATTTTAGAGATTAAGGCATTTTTGGCAGGAGAAGAAAGTGTATTTAATAAGACTAAGGTAATCGCAGAAGATTTTAGAGAACAATTTAAGGATACAGAAATAAACATTAATGACATCAAAGAATATAAAGACATTAAGTCTCTCATTTCATTGATGACAAAAATACGCGAAGAAAAATTAAAGATAGAAAAAGCAAGGGAGAGCATACGGATGTCAGGAACAGATATCAACAACCCCTCTTCAAAGGGCAGGAATCCTATAAATATTTTTAGTAAAGAAGGCAAACCTTTTATGCAGGGAAGTGAGTATCTTTCTAAGGAAAAAGAAGCAGAAGAGAAAACTCAAGAAGCGAGTAAGACGGACAGAAAGGAGTCAGAATCAGAACAACAGGAGACAAAAACAGAAGAACCGGAATCAGAACAACAGGAGACAAAAACAGAAGAACAGGAGACAAACATGGAGCAACAAGAAGGGGTGTTAGAAAATATAACAGAGAGGCAGCTGGAGACAGTTGGGGAGAGTATTGAATCTTTTAAAAAACTTGCAAAGGAAAGAATAAAGTGGCAAGAAAAAGTTACCGAAGCTTCAGAAAATCTGCGAGTTAAAGAAGAGGAATCAAAAAATATCAAAAACTCCTTAGAAAAAGCAACTATAAACAAAGCGGGCGAAGAAAAAATAATAGAGCTTCAGTCGGAGATTAAAAAAGCAGAGAAGGCAATTGAAAAAGCGGAAGCAGAATTCGAAAGAGCTTTACGCAATTTTAATTTGGTATCAGGCGCAGTGATGACTGCCGGATCGGTCCATGAGCTTGAAAAGATTTTCTTTAAGAAAACCAAAGAAGGTACCACTCTGAATCCTCAAGAAAGCGATACGATTTTCAAACTTGTTATGGGTGGAGTAAGTGCTATGCAAAAAACTGTTAAGAAAGAAAAAACTGGATTATCCGAACAAAAAAGAATGGGTACTGAAAAACTGGCAAATATAGCGATGGAAAATAATACTGGAGAAAACCCCTCTCGGAACAATAATAAAAAAAAGGAAGCAGAAAAAAATTCTAATGAAACAAAAATTACGAATGGCCAATTTAAACTAGATGAAAACGATTTGAATTTTTTTAATAAAACACTTTCACAAAGAAAAACTCTTGAAAAAGAACAAGAAGAGGATGTGTTAAGAAGAATAGCATTTATATCGGATTATAAAGAAGCGGAGTTTGCTTTTTTTGAGAGAACAAGGGATGTAAGAGTGCTTAAGGAAGGTGAGTTACTTATAATTAATGCGATATTTAAACAGAATGACGGTTCAGAAATGTTGGTAACTTTTAATGTTGATTTTAGCAAGGTTAATTGGGATAAAAACAAAGGGATTTTGAGCAGGATGGGGCTCAAGAAGCAAAAGATTAAAGTTGAAATTAAAGAAGAAAAACTTAAGGAAGATAAGAACAAAGACGACAAAAAAACTACTGCAACCGGAGCAGGGGGGTCTAGCGCAAGCGGTAATAGCTCTGCCGGAGGAAATGCAACAGGTCAAGAAAAAAACACAGGAACCAAAGATGACGAAGATGATCCCTTGATTATAATTAACCCTGACGCAAAACAAGAAAAAGTTAATCCTAAAAAAATTGAAAAAGAAAAAATAATTCCTAAGAGAGCTACAAAGAAAACTGCAATACCTCTAATAAATCCTCAAGAAGAAGAGAATGTATCAGGGGATACAGTCAAGGACAAGGAGGAGAACGAAGAAAAACCAAAGTCCTTGGATAGCTCATGGGATAAGAAGAGGAGGGAATTGTTTGATAGATACCCTAGACTAAAAAGATATATTGAACTTAATGATGACAACGATCCGTTAAAACTTTTAATTAAAGGCAATAATCTAAACGAAGAACTTCGTGATTTAATAGAGGAAGAATCTATAAGAGAAGCAAAAAAATACGAAAGAAATACTGCTACTACGAGGCAATATTCTATACCAGTTGAAGAAAATACGCCTATAATCAATCAAAACGCAGAACGGTTATTTATGAAAAGAATAACCGATAGTTTTAACTTAAATGAAGAAGATATAAAAGATATCAGAAAGATGATAGCCGAGAGGGTGAAAGAATTCACTTTTCAGCCTAACTACGATGTTTATGACGAGCTAAGGTCAGCAGAGGAACAACTTAAAAAATCGCTAGAAAAAGATGCCAATAAAAGAACTTCGCTAGAGGAAAGAAATAAGTCTATTTACGAAAGCCTATTAAAGGCAAGCAAAGTAGAATTAAAAAACGCTAAAGATTTTCTCAAAGGGTGGGGAGAGGATGTTTTAATCTCAGACACATTCTTTAAAAATACGGAAGTCTCTAAAGCGAAAAGACTTGCAGTTTTAAAAACCTTTGGAAACGATATAGAATCAACCCAGGGTATAAAAGTAAAAGATGCGATAGAACTTATCTCCAACGCAATGACTAATAAGGATTGAAAGGAACACAAAGAGTATTCGGAATAAGCTACTTAGCAAAAAAGTTTTACATTAGTAATACCAAGTTAACTAAATCTATTCCACAATCCAGTCATACGGCGTTTGGAATTTATCCCTCTCTTACCGGGAGAATGTCGAGGCAAGGAGAAATAAAAGTGAAGTTATTATGTCACAGATCAAGTTGATTTGGCATAATTTCAACATATCATAATTACATAAATAACTTAAAACTATGCAACTTATCAGTGAAAAAACTTTGCAAGATATTGAGGAGTCTTTTGGACTTGACCTATTGGATAAAAATAGGAAAAATGATATTATGAAAGAAATGGTCAGCCTTATTAGTTCTCGTGCGGGAATTCGGATTATGAAAGAATTAAGCGAAGACGAGGCGAAAGAATTCAACCGGATTCCAGATGAGAATATAGAGGAAATGGAAAATTATCTGCTCACCAAGAATCCGAACGCAAAAGAAATCTTTGAAGAAGAAGCGCAAAAGACCAAAAAGGAGCTTTTAAACACCAAAATATAAAAGGCTTATTCCTATATGCAGATGAAAAATGAAGATAAAATCAAAATTGTAAGACAGGCTTTCGAAGTGTTCAGAGAAAAAATAGTTGCTGTCAAAAAAAAGCAGCTGGCTTTATTCAATAGAATTGATAAGGTTATTTCGAAGGAAAAAGCAGATGAAGTTCGAAATAAGATTAATAACAATTAAAAATATGGTAGAACAAAATGATATGTCTGACGAAAAAAAACAAGAGGGGATGACTCCTGGCAAACCAGAAGCTACCACAGAAAATCCAGAAACTCCAGAGACAGAACTGAATGAGGTTATAGAGAAGGTTCAAGAAGCAACAGAAATGTCCAAGGATGTACAAGAAGACACAGCTAAACTTGAAGAAAAGACTTCCTATATTGATAATCCAGAAACGGCGAAAGAAATAGAGGAGGAAATTAGTAAAACAGAAGAAGAGAGGCGGGAAGCTGTCGAGTTTTTTACACGGACAGTAACAGGAATTCCTCTTAATATAGAAAATGGCGAAGCTTCTATAACAGGAGGTGAATTCCAAGAAAAAACAGAACAAGCGATAGAGAGCGAAGAAGGGGGCACTACGAATCCAGAAAATACAGCTGGTACGGAAGGGGTTGATGATACTACCGAAGAGCCGAAAGAAACCGCTGCAGGAGAAGGTAATACGGAAGTGAAGGAACCTAGCGAAGAGGATATTATAACATTTTTGAAAGAAATTTTAGAAAAAGCACCGATAGATAGCGAAGAATATGAAGAGATGCTTGTGTTGATGGAAGAATTTAAGGAAAAAGATATATTAGAGAAGGAAAATATAATTAAAGAGTTCAAAAAAACATATAGGGGCGAACTTGGAATCGTAGAAGAGGACCCTGAAAAACTGAAGGAGCTTCTGGACGAAAGACAAAATAAAATTGTCGAAGAACTGAAAGAGGATAATTCAGAAGGCGAGCCTACGGACAGACAGAAAGAACTTATAAAGAAGCAGGACGAGTTCTTGGAGATTTTGAATGGCAACGAAAATATATTCGAGCTGAAAAATAAAGAAGATATCAAAAAAGTCAATGAGTATTTCAAGGAGCTGGGGAATCGTTTTCAAAATCTTGCCGACTGGCTTAAATGCGATTATCTAAATAGCGGAGAAGACTTGGGGGAATCCCACATGCAAAAAAGGTTAAGCATTGAGCGATTGCAAGCCCTTGCCGACCTTATTAAGGGAGGTTTATATGACGAAAGCACAGGAGAGTTATTATTAGACGAAGTAGGCATAAAGAAGGCTAGCAAATTACTTGAACTTCTTAAATATTTATTGCCCGCTGGAGTGATAGCGGCACTTGCTAAGGCGTTGGCGATGCTCGCAGGAAAATTCGGCGGAGACAAAGGATTAACAGCCGTAATGAGCGTCCTGACTACAGATGTCGCCTGGAAATTGGGAAAAATTGCAGGTAGCACCACTGCAGGAAAAATAATTTTCGGAGGAGGATTAATTACACTTTTATATGCGATTACCGATGAAAAGCAAAGGGATAATTTTATGAAAAAAATATGCGGAGTCAGCATCCCTTTTGGGCTAGGTGCCAGTGAATCAAAATAATATAAAACTTAAAGTAAAATTATGCCGGAGATAATTAGTCCTGAAAATTTGGAGTTGGAAGAAATTGAAGAGTTGGAAAGACAACTCGCGGAGAGGAAGGCGGCGCGAGAGAAAAAGGAGGCGGGTATCATAGAGACAGATAAGGAGGCTGAGATTACCAAAGAAAATCTACAAGAAGTCCAATCGCAGATTTCCAGCACCACACAGACAGCTCCTGTGAAAAATGAGGAGGAGAGAAAAAGGAAAATTGCAAAAGACATCAGCGCACTGAGAGATATGGATGAGGTCAGAAAGATAGAGACACTTGTCATGATTGCCCTTAGTGAAGGAATAGATCATAGCATCGAAGTTGCAAGAGGATTACAAGACCCCTACATATTAGACAGTCTTCATGACAAATTGATTGGAGAATTGCATGACAAGTTGATCAAGGAGGGGAAGCTTAAGGATTTATAAAAATGGCGGAAACAGTCCAGCCCATAGGTGATATACATTTATCATAAATTTTTCATATGACAATAGAACTTGCAGGATACATTTTGGAAGCAACGACTTTTGAAATCCTCTTTGCCGCCCTTCTCTTTCTTACCGCGCTGATTCTGATAGTCGCTTATTTAAAAATCAGAAGATCGGGAAAAATTACACGCTCCCTTAATATGGCAATACTGCAAGTTTCCGTTTCCAAAAAAGAAGAACAAACAGAGCGGGACAGAGGGGAATCGAGAAGGGAAAATATCGCTGTTATGGAGCAACTTTTTTCAAGTCTCAGCAATGTCCGAGAAAAAATGCTAACCAGGCTTTTTTACGGACCTTTTTATATGTCTTTCGAAGTCGCCACACCAACCGACAGCAACGAGATTTTTTTCTATGTCGGAGTACCGAAAAAATTCGTATCAATCGTTGAAAAACAAGTGCACAGTTTTTATCAAGATGCAAATATTGAGAGAATAAATGACTACAGTATTTTCGTGCCTAATGGAGGTGCGGCAGCATCTTATATGACCCTCAAAAGAAGTTTTGTGTTTCCCGTAAAAACCTATCAACACTTGGAAGCCGACCCTCTCTCAAGTATTACTAGCGCGCTCAGTAAGATTCCTCTGGGAGAAGGAGCGGCATTTCAGATAGTTATGCGATCAGCAGGGAATCTCTGGCAAGAAAAAAGTCAGGCAAGTATCAGAATGATGCAGAAAGGAAAAGGTTTTAATGGCGAGGCAGCAGGAACTTCGGCCTTATTAAAGATATTAAAATTGGGACTTGAAATCGTAGCTCCACAAAATAAAAAAGCGGGCGAAGCTGAGCCCACCGTAAATCTCACCCCTGCGCAGGAAGAAATAATAAAGGCGGTTGAAAGTAAGGCGGGAAAAACCGGGTTTGAGGCTAATGTAAGGCTAGTAACTTCAGCGCCAACAAAAGAAAAGGCCGAGAACCTTTTACGCGAACTTGAAAATTCATTCACACAGTTCAATAATCCAGAAACCAACGGCTTCAGAATAGTCGAATCCTTTTTGGGCAAATCGAAATTTTTAAATACAACGCTCTATAATTTTATTTTCCGAAACTTTGAAGAAAAAAGAAAAATTATCCTGAACACGGAAGAATTGGCGAGCTTATTTCACTTTCCAACTTCCGCCACTGAAACCCCGAGAATAAAATGGCAGAAGTCCAAACAGGCGCCGGCACCATCGCAGATTGTAGAGGATGGGTTGGTTCTGGGACACAATGTCTATCGTGGAGAAGATAGACCGATAAAAATCGGCAGAGAAGACCGAAGAAGGCATATGTATATCGTCGGACAGACCGGAACCGGAAAATCAGGCTATCTAGGAGGAATGATCAAGCAAGACATCCAAAACGGGGAAGGGCTCTGCGTGATCGATCCGCATGGAGACCTTATCGAAGAAGCACTGGCAGCGGTCCCGAAAGAAAGGGCGGAAGATGTTATCCTCTTCGATCCCTCGAATCTGGAACGACCTATCGGGCTCAATCTTTTGGAATATGACCCACGGTATCCGGAACAGAAGACCTTTGTCATCAATGAGATGATCAAGATTTTCGACAAACTCTATGACCTCTCCAAGACCGGAGGCCCGATGTTCGAGCAATATATGAGAAATGCGATGCTTCTTATCATGGATGACCCGGAATCAGGTTCTACTCTGGTCGAGATTTCCAAGGTGCTCGCAGATCCCGACTTCAGGAAATATAAGCTTTCCAAATGCAAAAATATGACCGTCAAAGACTTCTGGCAAAAGGAAGCTGAAAAAGCAGGAGGGGAGGCCGCACTAGCTAATATGGTGCCTTATATCACCAGTAAACTAACTCCATTCATTGTCAACGACACGATGCGACCGATTATCGGGCAGCAGAAGAGCTCTATAAACTTCAGGGAGATTATGGATAGCAAAAAAATCCTGCTTGTAAATCTTTCGAAGGGAAAGATCGGAGAAACGAATGCGCACCTTCTCGGACTTGTCTTGGTCGGAAAAATACTCATTTCTTCGCTCAGCCGAACCGATATTCCACAGGAAGAAAGAAAAGATTTCTATCTCTATATCGACGAGTTCCAAAATTTCACGACCGATAGCATCTCAACGATCCTCTCAGAAGCGAGAAAATATCGACTGTCCCTTACGATTGCCCATCAATTCTTGGGACAACTTCCCGAAGATATCAGCAAGTCCGTTTTTGGAAATGTCGGAACACTATGCTCCTTCAGAATCGGCCCGGAGGATGCGGAGTTTTTAGCAAAGCAGTTCGCTCCGGTCTTCAACGAGCAGGATCTCATAAATATTGATAACTACAATGCCTATCTAAAACTGATGATCAATGGCATTATGAGTGAAGGCTTTAATATGCAAACCTATCCACCGACCGAAGGAAACCGTGAATTAGGGGAGAATATAAGACAACTTTCGATGCTCAAATACGGAAGAGACCGCGATGTGATAGAAAGAGAGATTATGCAGAGAGTGAACTTATTATAGCATACACCGAGATTGCCCCCCCCTGTTTTAAAAATACCTATCCCTTGCCATTTCTTTTTCATATGCTACAATACTTGAGTGGAAAATGGCAAGATTTGCGGGTGTCGTATAGTGGCTTATTATATCAGCCTTCCAAGCTGAGGATGTGGGTTCGATTCCCATCACCCGCTCAAAGATTTAAATTTGTCAGTAAATTCGTCAGGAGAGAAGACGATGAGAAAAATAAACAAGAGTATATTGTCTACGAAGACAAAAATGCTCTTGTTTTTTGTATCTCCAAAATGATGGAAAAAATCCTGGTCATGTAATCGTGATATCAAAACAATGTATGGAAAATATTTATAACATCCAAGATGGATTACTAAATGATGTCTACAAAGCCGTAAAAGAAATATCAACAGCAATCAGAGAAACTTACGCTTGTAACGGTATTTCTATGCGACAGCATAATGAACCTTATATGGCATTTTCATATCCATGTTTTTCCGAAATATGCAAATAACAAGCTTTATAAAAACCACGAGCAACAGCGCTGGGTAGCCCATAAGAAAATGATCAAGTTTGTTAATAAATTAAAAAGGTATTTTAAGACAAGGCTCTAATAACTGCTCCAGTTTTTAAAGATTAAATATTATAAAAATTTACCCACGCGACAAAACTCAGATGAATAAAATAAATACACGCAACAATAAACAAAACTAACCGGAATGAACTAGAGGGAAATATAAACAAACTGTGTCTGATGATCTTTGTAGATAGGATGTGGTTTGCAGGTCCCATTTTTGTAATTTTTCTCTTGGATAGGGGAATAAATTTTACTCAAGTGGGACTGATTACCTGGGCATCTTATATTGTCTCTTTTTTACTTGATATCCCTTCTAGCATTTGGACAGATAGATACTCACGCAGGTCTCTCCTAACTTTGAGTAGCGCAGCTTTCACCCTTTTAAACATTACTTTTTGGATGTTCTTTCTTGGCTTCTGTTTTAATGGTACGGGCACCGCTTTTTCGTCCGGAATTTCAAGCGCATTCTTGTACAACACGCTACTTTCCATGGGAAAAGAAAGAAAATATGAAAAAGTCCAAGCGAAAATAGTACAATATTCTTTCGTAGGCAGGATTATCGCTTCAGTCGCAGGCGTATATCTCTATTACATGAACCCTAAGCTACCTTTTCTATTATCGGCCGTAGCTAACTTTATATGTTTTTTGGGTAACTTTTTCCCTCATGAAGCCTACTCGAGAGAAGAGCGTCAGTAAATCTTTCAACCAAGTGAAAGAAGGACTAAGCTTTCTCTTCAAGCACAAAACAATTTGGAATACGGTCATTATTTTTTCTGCCGTAAACGCAATATACGATGTCCTTTTTAACTATTATCAGCCAGTTATGAAGTTGTCAGAAATTCCTCTCTCTTATTTCGGCGTTATTTATGTCTTTATTAACATCTTCGGTTTTCTTGGAGCGGGTCTTTATGCAAAAATGAAATCTCGCTTTGACTGGAAAAGTATTATGATAATTTACCTCATTGTTAACTTGATTTCTTCCCTTCTTTTTGGCGCGCAAATCGCTGTATTGGCTATTGTTTCTATCGCGCTCCTTACATTCTTTGCAGGTTCATATGATATATATAGAGAATATCATTCATAAAACTGTTCCTTCTTCTCACCGCGCAACCACAATGAGTATACAAGGGCAAATATACATGCTACTCTTTCCGGTCTTTATAAATACCGTCAGTTTTTCCGTAGACCACAGCTCAATGCTCATTGGAATGATGATTAATGCCTGCTTCGCAATGATAGCTCTTTTATTCTTTTTGAGAATTAATTGGAAAGAATCTGTAAAATTACAGTTGAAGTAGCTCTCTGTGCGTTCTAATTGTTACCCAAAATAAACCACGGTTCCCCTTATGACTCAAACCGATAGGATCCGCCTTTAAAAATGTTTTTTGTTTATATATATTCGTTTTTTGTTATAATTCTATCCAGTTATTCTAGCAGATCGCAGATAAAAAACCGAATAGAAAAATCCATAAAACTTTAGCAGTATCTTTGATTATAGCCCAATTTTTTGTAGGGAATATTTTTTTGTTACCAAAATCGAAAGATGGCCTGACCATAAATTTAGCTCAAGCCGACACCACTGACCTTTGGTATGATACTTCTTGGTCATATCAAAAACAAAACAAGAACAATAGTCCTCCATGCAGAAGCGTGGTCTCAAAACTCGGTCCTGATAGTTTTAAGCTTCGCAAAACAAAAACTCTCATCACAATATTCTTTTTACTATAAAAACTTTTTCATTCTAAAACACTATTACCAGAAATCGATCCAGAGACCAGCTCCCACTTCTTTGGGATTCGCTTTTATAATATCTAGTGTTAACTAGATAGCTGTTAATTATTTCGAGACCAGACCTTTCAGAGACTTAAAATCACACTTCGGTTTATTAGAGATAGATGGGCTTTGGGGGCGATATTTTTATTTCCTAGATAAAAATATCTTTTTTTGTTATAATGTTAATATAATAATCATTAGCTATTCCTATGTTCGACATTATAACTATCGGAGGGGCAACCCGCGACATTACTTTTTTGACTGATAAGGGATGGATAATCAATACGCCCGAAAACTTGACGGAGCAACAGCTTTTAGGCTTCGAATATGGAGCTAAGATTAGAAGCGAAAAAGTACGAATGAATTTCGGAGGAGGGGCCTGCAACAGCGCCGCGACTTTCTCCAGAATGGGATTCTCTGTAGCTGCCTGCTCAAAAATTGGAGGAGATGACAACGGAAAATCTATTTTAAGGAATCTCAAAGACAAGAAGATTAGCACAAAACTCATGCAGACCGACCCCAACCAGAACTCGGGTTTTTCTTTTGTCATAGTAAATAACAGAGAGAATGATGGAGACCGGGTCATCTTCACACATAAAGGAGCAAGTGATGATTTAGAAATACAAAAAAACAATATCAGAAAAACTAAATGGATTTATTTGACTGCTTTGGCGGGAAAATGGAAAGATAATTTTACAAAAGTTCGAGAAGTTATGGAAGAGGACGGAGTAAAACTGGCATGGAATCCAGGAGCAGTACAAATTCAAGCCGGTAAAAAAGGGTTAATCGGACTCATAAAACAAACAGATATATTTATAGTAAACAAAGATGAAGCGATAGAGCTAGTGCAGAGCGACAAAAAAAACCACCTTGACGAAAAAGAGATAAACGATGCAAGACAACTCATAAGAGTCTTAAAGGACTGGGGAGCGGCAATTGTCGTGATTACCGATGGAAAAAATGGTGCCTATATTTTCGATGGCAACAATTTGCTAAAAGCTCCGGCTTCCGCCCACAAAAGAGTAGACACAACCGGTGCCGGCGATTCTTTCGGATCGGGTCTAGTGTCGGGATATATCCTGACCGGTGATTTGGAGAAAGCCCTCAAATTCGGAGTCTTAAACAGCGGTGGAGTGGTCAGCCAGTATGGCGCTCAAAATGGGATAATGACCAGACAAGAAGTAGAAAAGCAGATAAATAAGATAGAAGTGAAAAAGATATAAACCTAGAAAATTAAGATGAAAGACAAAAAAATACCAAGAAAGATTATGTTTATCCTTGCACTAGTCTTTGTTATTTTTGATATATGGATGTTCGACTCTTTAGGTTTTGAATTTATACAGTTTCTATTCGCTTTTAACAGATGGTATTGGTTTGCACTTCTTATAATACTTCTGTTGCTCTTTATTTTTATTCAAAAGCGAAATAAACAAAAAATATTACCAATTAAACTGACAAAAGCATTAGGTCTTTTTGTTTTTTCAGTCTTGTTTATTTGCAACTTAAGAGCAATATCTTTATATGTCTTTATCGTTTTTCTAGTTCTGCTAATGGGGGTAGACTAATATCTAAATAAAATAAGCGAAATTTGTAGAATTATAATTTGCCATTTAACTCTTCTCAAGACAGAGAAGTCACAAAAAACTAGAACCCGAAAAAGAACGGGATAAAAAAATATTTAATAATCAGGTAAATCTTATATATGCCAGAAAACAAACTCGATAAGTTTTTTACTCCTAAATCAGTAGCGGTTATCGGCGCTTCGACAGATAAGGGCAAGATTGGATATGGGATATTAAAAAATATTTTAGAGGCTAAGTATAGAGGCACAGTGTACCCAATAAATCTGAAAGCAAAAAAAATTTTGGGACTAAAAGCCTATCCGTCAGTCTTAAGCGTGGAGAAGGAAATCGACTTAGCGGTTATTGCTATCCCTGCAAAATTCGTTAGTGCCGCATTGGAAGAGTGTGGAGAGAAGGGAATTAAAAACACCATCATTATCTCTGCAGGGTTCAAAGAAACAGGAAAAGAGGGAACGAAGATGGAAGCGGGAGTAATAAGAATAGCCGCCAAATATGATATGAAGATAATCGGTCCTAACTGTCTGGGGCTTGCTGATTCTACTTCAAACCTGAATGCATCTTTCGCTAACGGAATGATTCAAAAAGGCAGTTTAGGTTTCATCTCGCAATCAGGGGCAATCTGTTCAGCAATGCTCGACTGGGCAAATCTTAATGGAGTGGGTTTTTCAAGATTTGTGAGCGTGGGAAACAAAGCAGTGATTTCAGAGGTTGAGCTTATGAAATATTTCAAAGATGACGATAAGACGACGGCGGTCTTGGCATATCTGGAAAGCATCAAAGATGGCAAAGCTTTTATGGAAGCGGCGGCTGAATTGATTCTCAAAAAACCTCTCGTGATCATCAAACCAGGGATAAGCAAAGCTTCTCAGAAGGCGATGCAATCCCACACGGGAGCACTGGCAGGAACCGACGCCGCAATCAGGACAGCCTTTTCGGAAGTGGGAGCGGTGAGGGTTGATAATATGGAACAGCTGTTTGATGTAGCAAAATTCCTTTCGCGTTATGATAAGATAAAAAGTAATAGTGTTGCCATCATTACAAATGCAGGAGGACCGGGTGTGATCGGAACGGATGAAATTGAGAAGCACGGACTCAAGCTCGCTAAACTCAGCCGAAAAACAGAAGTTGCATTAAAAAGTATATTACCCACTGAAGCGAATTTCCACAATCCAGTAGATGTCTTGGGCGATGCAAAAGAAGACCGCTATAAGTTCGCGCTTAAGGCTTTGTTGGAGGACAAGAATGTTGATGCTATAATCTTCATACTTACCCCGCAAAGAGGCACTGAAATCGGAAAAACCGCAAAAACTCTCATAGAACTTTCAAAGAAATCCGATAAACCTGTCGTCACCAGCTTTATCGGCGGAAAACTGATGGAAAAAGAAATAGCTCTGTTAAAAGAAAGCCTGATTGCATCTTATGATCATTTGTCGCAAGCCATATTCTCTTTGGGAAAAGTCTGGGAGTGCGAAAAAGGAAAGAAAGAGGCGCGAGAATATCTGAATTTTTATAAAGGAGCTTTGTCGGAAACTATAGGTGAAACAATTAAACAAGCACCCGACTTCATACAGAGCCTCGAGCTTCTCGAGAAATACGGAATCCCAGTTGCGCAGTCAAAGGTCGCCTATACAAGCGAAGAAGCTGCCACGATTGCGCACGAGATCGGCTATCCAGTGGCGATGAAAATCTTCTCAAAAAAGATAAGTCACAAAACAGAAGTTGAGGGAGTAAAAATCGGAATAAAAAATGATTTGGAAATTAGAGAATATTTTGATAGAATTAAGAGTACGCTAGGCGAAGACCTCGATGGTATGATTGTGCAGCCGATGGCTAAGGGTCGAGAGATCATTCTAGGAATCAAGAAAGATGAAAGTTTCGGTTCGATGATAATGTTCGGTTTGGGCGGGGTATATACAGAAGTTCTGAAAGATGTCGCTTTTCGTTTTGCTCCTATCGACAAAGACGAAGCCATGCAGATGATGCAAGAAATAAAGACATTTAAAACGCTGACAGGATATCGAGAATTTCCCAAGATGGATATCGAATCGGTAGCAGAAGCAATCGTATCGCTTTCCCGTTTAGCAGATGAACATCCCGAGATTAAAGAGCTGGATATAAATCCGCTCATAGTGCGGCAAGAAGGCGAGAAATGCAGCGCTGTTGATGTAAGAATCTTAATTTAACAAAAAGTATGGAGATAAAAAAGGAGGGACTGGAAAACATTAAAACCTATATCGACCCTTTTCACATAGGGCAGGACAGACAAAAAAAGGTCTACGACGAAATCAAAACAAATGCCGAAGATGATTTTGACTTTTCGGTACTGATCGTGTTTGCCAGCATAATCATAACCCTGGGGCTGGTTATAAATTCATCGGCGGTCGTAATCGGTGGAATGCTGCTTGCGCCTCTAGTGTGGCCGATTCTTGCTCTCTCGTTAGGATTGGTAGAAGGAAAGCCCAAATTGATACAGTCATCAGCTTATACGCTTTTGAAAAGCGCTATCGCTGTATTTTTTATTTCCTTCATCATTGGTCTCATTTCTCCAGGATATGCTATGGACGGCAGCGAGTTTTTATCAAGAACGGCTCCGACCATCTTTGAACTCCTGATTGCCTTGGCCGCAGGATTTGTAGGAGCTTTTGTCATAGCCTATCCAAAAATCGGTTCCGCCATCGCAGGAGTTGTTATTGCTGCCGCTCTGGTTCCACCAATAGCTGTTATGGGAATTTCCATCGCTCATCGTAATCTCACCTTGGCCGGAGGGGCGTTTATATTATATCTCTCCAATCTCATCGCGGTAACCTTTGCCGCATCCACACTTTTTATGGTTGCAAGATTTAAAGGCCCTGCCAGTGAAAGCGGACAAGCTCAGAGAAAAAACAATATCGCCTGGACACTTCTTTTCTTGATCGTGATAACTATTCCGCTTCTTATGATCACCACTAACGCAGTCAAAGATAAAAGTCAGCAAACCCTTATAAATGAAGTTATAGCGGCAAAGCTTCCGGAAGCAAATATCAAGAGTGTCGAGATAGACAGTCAAACAGAAATTGTAACTGTAAATATCACAATAGAATATACAGATACCCTTACAACCGAACAGATTGAAAACATAAATGAGTTGTTGTCGAGGGAAATGAACGAAACAGTTATCTCCAAGATAACCGTGATTCCAATAATAAGGACTTGGGAAATAAACAGCTAACAAAAAAATATGATTGAGGATATCTATCAGATCAGGATACATAGCCGAGGCGGGCAAGGGGCAAAAACGGCCGGTGTTATAATTGCGGAAACTTTTATAGAACAAGGAAAATTTGCACAGGCTTTTGCAGAATATGGTCCGGAAAGATCGGGGGCTCCCATGAAGGTTTTTATAAGACTAAGCAACAAACAAATCCGCTTGCACGGAGATGTAGAAAGTCCGGATATGGTTGTAGTGTTGGATTCTTCGCTTCTTGCTAATATCGATGTTACGGAAGGAATGAGTAAAAATGGCTTTTTACTGATAAATTCACCAAAGCCGGAAGAAGAACTTTTGAAAGAAGTTAAAAATAAGAATTGTAAAATCCGCGCGATTGACGCCAGTAAAATCGCCAAGGAAACTATCGGGAAAAATCTACCTAATACAGTCATTGTCGGAGCGATGGCAAAACTTTTGCCTTCAATTTCATACAAGGGGCTTGCAGCAAAGATGACGGAAAAACTTGATGTTAAAATATCCAAAGAGATGATGGATAAAAATATCGAAGCCCTGGATGCTGGGTATCAAAATATTAATAAGTAAAAAATTTTAATATGAAACTTAAAAGCGCAAAAGAAATTCCCATCGGCGGGAAAATAATCGAGGCGGGCAATTCCAAAGATTTCAAAACCGGAAGCTGGAAATCAAAAAAACCGATTCTAGACAAAGACAAATGTATCGGCTGTATGCGCTGCGCTGCCTATTGTCCTGAGATGACCATCAAAATCAAAGAAATCACCAATGAGAAGGGGATAAAGAAAACCGTCATAGACAAAATTGACCTTGACTATTGCAAAGGCTGCGGCATCTGCGCTAACGAATGCCCGGTAAAGGCGATCCAAATGGAAGAGGTTGGGGAAAACTAGTATCGTCGTCTGAATTTCTATCAATAAAGAAATCATTGTTCTCGCGAATGAGACAGAGACAGAAAATTTATCTTTATTTGCATTGAGGTATAAAAATTCCGAAATCGCAAAAAAGAAAGATATAACCTAAAAACTGACCCCCCAGGGTCGGTTTTTTTAATTTGTTTTGATGATAAAAGTTTTAAATGGCAAACAAAACATTGCGATAAAATATATCTCAGTGAGATTTAAAACTGTTAGGATCGGATCTTAAGACCACGCCTCCCGCGGTAGCTATCTGTTAACAAAATAGATAATTCCGAAGGCTGGCCTTAAGTATTTGGAAGATCAAACTTCAATGCAGTGGTGCCTATCTATCTCTCGCAAAAAAGACACAAAAGTGTTAGAATAAAAGCGGATTGATCCGTTTTTATTTGTTATTTTAAGCGTTTCCATGTCCCTATTTGATGCAAATATAAAAGAAGTGGTCAAAAAATTTCCCGATTCTCCTGGGGTATATCTGATGAAGAATGAAAAAGCGGAAATAATATATGTTGGCAAGGCGACATCTCTGCGCAAGCGAGTAGGGTCTTATTTTAACCGTGCGCTGAATACCAAAACAGAGAAGCTCGTGAGTGATATAAGGGGTATAGATTTTAAGATGACTGAAAGCGCGATGGAGGCCCTCATCCTGGAGGCCAATCTAATAAGTCTCTATAAACCCTATTATAATATCAAGCTGAAAGACGATAAATATTTCGTGAATATAATCATAACAGAAGAGAAGTTTCCGCGTATTCTTATTGCGCGTGCTAGCGACGAAAAAAAACAAAAGACAAAAAACATTTTTGGACCTTATACCAGTAAAAGAGATGCCAAGCAAGTAATCGATCTTCTGGTTAAGATTTTTTGCAGTAGAAGAGACAAAAGTTCGTCTTCGACAGAGAATCTCTATTTGCGCTATTATATCAAAGGGTATAGCTCGGGAAAAATCGGAAGTATAGCTGAAAAAGATTACAAAAAAATCATCTACAATATAAAATCTTTCCTGGAAGGCAGAAAAGAAAAGATCATCAAAAAAGCAGAGAAAGAGATGCTCTCGGCGGCAAAAAGAAGCGAATTTGAAAAAGCTGCGCAACTTCGTGACCAGATTTTCGCCCTACAGCATATACGCGATACGGCCTTTATGGATAAAGAGGATTTACTGCTAGAAAAACAATCCACGGATTTTGACAGGATTGAGGGCTACGACATTTCAAACACTTCAGGGAAAGATGCCGTGGGCAGTATGGTAGTATTTCGTCGCAACAAACCAGACAAAGATGAATACCGCAAGTTCAAAATCAAAACTGTGCAGGGTGCAAATGATATCGCGATGATGAAAGAGATTTTGGAAAGAAGATTCGGAAACGGGCACGATTGGCAACTGCCAGATTTGATCATAATGGATGGAGGAATGACCCAGACCAATGCCGCTAAAACCGTATTAAAAAAACATAGACTAACAATCCCGATCGTTGGAATCGCCAAAGGGCCAGACCGGAAAGGAGAGAAACTTTTTTTCTCAGCACCTAAAGGTTTTGTGTTTCCGGACATAGACCTTATTAAAAAAGTCCGTGACGAATCCCATCGCTTCGCCATAAATTACCATCGCAAGTTAAGAGGAGAAAGAATAAAAGGCAAAAAAATATGATTCCTTATTTTTCAATAAACGAAATAAAAATCGCCGGGCTTACTCTGCAAATATGGGGGGCATTCGTCTCCTTGGGGGTTCTAATGGCGCTTAGAATATCCCTCAAGAGGACGAGGGCTGAAAAAATACACGAAAATCTGATATGGGATATGACGATTATCTCGCTCTTAGGAATGATTGCCGGCGGACGGATTTTTTACCTGTTAACTGGTCCAGAAAAAAACCTCAATGTCCTTGATACCCATAGCGGCTTTTCTCTCATGGGTGGAGCGATTATGGCAGGGGTTTTAAGTTCCATATATTTAAAAAAGAAAAAAGTTGATCCGAGAGAGGTTTATGACCTGCTCGTGCCCGGTATCATAACAGCTCTTATCGTTGCCAGGATCGGATGCTTCTTAGTCGGAGATCATATAGGAAAAATCACCAACCTCCCCTGGGGAAGAGCATTCGTAGATGGGACTATCCGACACCCCATCGCGCTTTATCATATCGTTTTTTTGACTACAATTTATTTCATCATGATAAAAATCGAAAAGAAGCTGCCTAAAAAAGGACAGCTGCTTATAGTTTTTTGTTTCCTTTACGCCTTTTTTAGATTCTTTGCGGATTTTTTCCGCTGCAGTGATCTTGATCTCTGCGACCGACACTTCGGCAGCCTGACGGCCACACAATGGGTATCTTTGGTCTTCATAATCTCAACGGTTCTATATTTTTTATTCACAAAATTCACAAAAAATCACCAGAAAGCAAAAAAGGTCAGCTCTCCCGAATAACAGAATCTTCATGTAAAATTTGATTTAATAACCTGTCTGATTTATAATAAATAGGAATTAAAGCAAAAAAATGAAAAATTTCTTTAAAAAGGAAAATGAACAAAAAGTGGAGGAATATTTGACAAACAAAGACACTTTGACTAAAGATGATTATTTTTCCGCTGCACCTGAAAACAGGAAGAAGAAAATCGGAGCGGTGCTAATCTTAGGTTTGTTTTTTATCGCCATTATTTTCGCTTATCTGTCTTTCAGCAAGGGGCATGGCTCCTTCAATGACAGCAAAATCGGCATAAGTTACGAGATTTCCGAAGGCATAACCAGCGGAGAGGAAACAAGTTTGATTGTATCCTGTAGCAACAACAATGATGTTGATATAAACGAAACAAAGCTGGAGATCTCATTGCCGGATAGTTTCATCATGACCTCAAACGATAAAGGGCTGGAAAAGTCTGGAAAAATGGTTTATTGGAATATCGGGAGGATTTCCGCTGGAAATTCGGAAAAAATCAGGATATTTGGCAGATTCATAGGACAAACGGGAGACAAGGCAACGATTAGCAGTAATATGACATATGTACCCCTCAATTTCAATTCGAAATTTCAGACAGCGGGCTCAACAGAAATCTACATTTCTTTTTCACCGATAAAACTGACCATGGAGGAAAAGTCCTCCGTTCCGAACCAATCAGAAGAGGATTTTGTATTTGAGTATGAGAATGAGAGCGACCGCTCTTTTTCCAAGATTGAAATAAATATAGACACAGGAGAATCTTTCGTGCTAGTTTCTTCCAGCCTGGATCCGATAAAAATCGAAAGCGGCATCATTTCTTTTGAAGACACAGAATTTGTGGCGGGAGAGAAAAGAGAGCTTCTAGTCAGAGGAATCTTTGACAGTGAACAGGATCAGGAAAAAATGAAAGCTGAACTCTACATCCTTGAGGAAAACGGCGAGATGATCAAATATGCCGAGACAGAGCGTGAACTAAAGATAGAAAAATCAGACATAATGATAACTCAGACAGTAAACGGAGGAGAAGGGTTGATTGCGGGCAAAAATGAAGAGCTGGAATACAGAATCAGTTTTAAAAATCAGAGTGGAAAAGAAATCAAAGGACTGATTTTAGAAACATACCTAAATGGAAATTTTGACGAGTCTTCTATCGAAACCGAAAATGGAACAGTAAACGGAAATAAAATAGTATGGAGTGCCATGAAAATTAATGGATTGGCAGTTTTGAAAGACGGGGAGGAAGGCAGCGTCAGCTTTAAAGTAAAGGTGAAAGACTATTTTGACATAACTAGTGCTGAAAATAAGAATTTTATCCTGGAAAGCAGCACCTCTGTCAGCGTCATAAATTACGAAGAAGGTTCAAATAATATAAAGACCGTTCTCGCCTCAAACAACCTCGAAACCAAAGTAAAAGCGTTTCTGTATGTTGAAGCCAAAGGATTTTTTAACGATGACGGAAGAATAGAAAATGAAGGGGCTCTTCCTCCACAGGCAGGAAAAAAGACTTCCTATACGGTACATCTTATCGCAAAAAATTTCTTCAACGATACAAAAAATATCAAAATAGCCGCCAAACTTGCTGACAATGTAGACTTCACGGGGAAATATATCAATTCGGATAACAGACTGCTTTATCAAGACCCGAAGGAAGCAGATAAAAATACCGCAGACACGGTCAACGAGGAAAATAACAGCGCGAATATCATAAACGAAGAAAACGAAACAGAGGAAGAAAAACAGCAGCAAGATATGACTGAAGAAAAAATTTATTATGATGCAGAAAACCGCGAAATCGTCTGGGAAATTCCCAGAATGAAGGCCAATGACGGCATACTTAATTCTACTAAAGAAATAATTTTTCAGATAGAGATTGAGCCGCAAGAAGAGAATATCGGCAACGCCATGACTATGATCAGCAGGATAACCGCTAGCGCATTCGATGAATTTATAGAGCAAGAAATCAAATACCAGATAGACGGAATTGACACCCTGCTTGAAGACGACTACAGTATCGGAGAAGGGGAAGCGATTGTGACAAGCTCCACCGCTTCTAACTCTTAAGAGAGCAAGATGTGACCGTTTTATTTAACGATAGATAAAAAATAGCTTTTAACCGAATACTTGATTTTCCAAAAATAATATGAGTGAGATAAATTTTTTCTTTGAGATAACGGGAGGACTTTCGCTTATCCTTTACGGTATCCATCTTTCGGGCATAAATCTGCAGAAAATACTGGGGTCCAAACTGGAAGATATGCTAAAAAAATCCAACAGAAACTCCGTAAGAGGACTTGCAACCGGGACGGCAATTACAGGGATGATCCATAGTAGTGGAACTACAACTGTCATGCTTATCGGACTCATTACGGGCGGTTTTATGACCTTGCCGGGAGCAATTCCCGTTATGCTCGGAGCAAACATAGGAAGCACTTTTGCCACACAACTCGCATCGCTACGCATAGGATCCTATGCCCTCGCATTTCTGACAGCGGGAGTTTTGATGCATATATCTGCGGAAAAGAAAATAAATAAACGGATTGGAGAAGCTCTCGTAGGATTCAGTTTTCTCTTCCTGGGAATGGAATTCCTCTATTCAGGGATAGACAGCCTTTCAAAAAACCCTCTGTTTCTAGAAACGATCAAGCTATTCGTTAATTCTCCGCTCTCAGCCATACTTCTCGGCGCAATCATAACAGTACTCCTCAGAAGCGCCAGCACGATTTCCATCCTAGTTGTTACACTCGGAGCTACAGGATCGATTGACCTTTCTTCTGCGCTCTATATGATATTAGGAATCAATTTCGGTTCCAGTTTAAAAGTCGTATCTCTGGCGCTCAGAGGGAAGAATTTTTCTGGCAAATTAGCACTCATCCATATACTTTTCAATTCTTTCGGGCTCGTCTTGTTTTTGGCATTTTTCGGTTATTTTGAAAGCTTGGTACAAGTTTCCTCCATCGACACGGGCAGGCAGATAGCGAATGCTCACACTTTTTATAACCTCATATCGGCGATATTCTTCATACCATTCACACCACTTATAATCCGATTCGTGGAAAAAATATCACCAGCAAATAAATCCATCAAAAAGACCGATCTTTTTTATCTAGACAAAAAACTGATTTGCACACCCTCAGTATCTCTCTCTCAGGTCAACAGGGGAATGGTTGAAATGGCAAAGATTGCTTATGAAATGCTTGAATCTTCAAAAATGATTCTCTTTAAAAACAGGGATCTTATAAAAAACATCCAACAGCGCGAAAATCGGATAGACAATATGACAGAAAAAAGCTCAGAATATATGGTCCAGATATCACAACAGAACTTGAGTAGACCGGATATGATGAAGCTCTATAGTATGATGCATATTGTAGCAGAAATTGAGCATTTGTGCGACCACATTTTAGATGTTTCGGAAATATTTGAGGCGATGAAAAAAAGCAAAGACCGCAACCTTTCAGAAAAAGCAAAAGGGGAATTGATTGCAGTATTCGGAAAATTGGGAATAATGCAAAACTTAGTGATTAAGTCTCTAGACGAAGACAATGTCAAACTTGCGAATGAAATCATCCAACACGAGAACAAAGTTGATGAAATCATTAAAAAAATCAGCAATAATCATGCGCTTCGAATGCAGGAGGGGAATTGTACAGAAGAGGCGGGACAATATTTTTCCGAGATACTCTATAACCTGGAAAGAATCGGCGATCACTACGACAACATCGCCTATGCAATCGTAGACAGATTCAAACACAACGAAAGAATATAAAACTAACCAGCTCTTTATGATAGGAAATTGGATAGATCTCATCATCATTTTTTGCCTTTTTATACTTCTCTTTTCAGGAGCAAAAAAAGATTTTCTTCAAACGATTGCCGAAATTTTCAGCTTTGTGTTCGGTATTATGATAGCACTCCTCACTTTCAAAGTGACGGCGGGGTTTTTTGTATCCAATTTTCAGATTCCGCAAGCTTACGCGAACGCAATAGGCTTTTTTATAAACGCATCGATATCCAAAGTAGGTTTTCTTCTCCTTTTTCTATATGCCACAAAAAAAATCCGTAGATTTACACAGATCAAAGACCCGATGACAAAAAAAATCATCGGGGGCACCGTTTCTGTCCTGTCAGGTGTCGTGGTATTTTTTACTTTATTCATAGCAACTTTTTCTCTTTCTCTTCCAACATTTGTCACTACCGAGATAGAGGCTTCAACTTTCGGCAATTTCGTAAAAAACAACCAGCTGGGACTCGAAAAGAGTTTTTCTGGAGTTTTTGGAAACATTTTGGAGACAACAGTGGAAAAACTCAGCTTTTTAACAGTTGAAACCGGAACAGATGAAATAGTCGATCTCAAATTTGAGACTATGGAATTCTCACTAAGGGAAGACTTAGAAGAAAAGATGCTAGAAATGGTCAACAAAGAAAGGACGGCAAGGGGTTTAAAAGCTTTATCAATTGACGAAGTTGCCAGAGAGGCTGCCAGAAATTATGGCAAATATCTCTTTGAGAACGGAATCTTCTCTCATACTGATCTGGAAGGGGGATCGCCAAGCGACAGGATGAAGAACTACGATACGACATATACTATGATCGGTGAGAATCTTGCCTATGCACCCGGACTGGAGGAGGCTCATGATGGACTTATGGAGAGTGAAGGACACAGGGAAAATATATTGCATCCATTCTTCGGACGAGTAGGCATAGGAGTTATTGACGCAGGTTCTTATGGAATAATTTTTGTCCAGGAATTTTTGGATTGATTTGCAACTCTCGTCGAGATAATCTCTTTTTTAACCTTTCTGCAATATTATATCATAATCCTGTTTTTTGTGTTATAATAAAAGGCAAGAGAAAGTTTTTTTATCCAATTAAGAATAAAATCATGCAAAGGCAAAAGACAGGTGCTGTGCTGATGTTTCTCGTTTTGTTTTTCACACCAGTAATTTCTTTCGGCGCCAGGATCGATCCGACTCCCGGAAGCGGTACGGGGTCGGAAGAAACCACAGGGAATCAAAACGCTGCAACCCCACAAGGTCAAGGATCTGATGCCACAGCAGGGCAGGGGACCGGAACCGGACAAGATAGCTCAAAAGAACAGAGCGGGCAAGATACAGGGCAGGGAGACACCTTACAGGAGGAAGAACAAGTTAGAGACCGCCTGCAGGACAGGACAGGGGATCAAGAACAGGAACAAAATAGAGAAATGATCCAGGAAGAAATCGGAGACGGAAATGGAGCACAAATTCAGAATCAAAACCAAGAAGAAAACCGGACGGAACTTGGAAAATCGACCGAAGAAAAATCCGAACGAAGCATAAACCGTCGCAATCAGATTGCCAATGCTATGCAAGAGATGGAAAGGATAGCAACGAACAACGGAGAAACCGGCGAACAATTAAAAGTTATGGCACAGAATCAAAATAACGACCAAGACACCATAGAAAACTCGCTAGAAAAGGCCCAAAAGAGAAGTTCAGTCGTAAAATTTCTTATAGGTCCGAATTACGGCAAACTGAATGAAGTCGAGAAAAAAATCCAGGAACAAGAGAACCGGATTCAGCAGATACAACAGTTGGCAAACCAGCTCAATAATGAAGGCGATGCTCAGGCAGTAATGGAACAGATTAAAATCATGAACGAGGTAAAAGCCGAGCTGAAACAGGAACTTGAGGTAGAGCGCCAGGGATTCAGCCTGTTCGGATGGCTATTCAAGTGGATTTCATAAAAAAGCGTTTCGCTAGATATAAAAAAGCCCACCTCGAAAGGCGGGCTTTTTATAATTGTCATTATCCTCGATATATTATAGAATTAATCAAGAACAAGAATAAGAAATAAAATAAAACGATGAAGCAATCACTCAAAACTGGACTGTGTTTCGGACTCACTTCGGCAACAATAACTACCTTGGGGCTCATGGTAGGACTGGCCGCTGGGACAGACTCCAAGGCAACCGTCATAGGAGGACTTATAACCATAGCGATTG
Organism: Minisyncoccota bacterium; assembly: GCA_028691985.1. Classification (GTDB taxonomy): domain Bacteria; phylum Patescibacteriota; class Minisyncoccia; order JAHIHE01; family JAGLIN01; genus JAQUYG01. The sequence goes on along the minus strand of JAQUYG010000003.1, from coordinate 14,279 downwards.
CAGATGCGATGTCCGATGCGCTGGGAATACACATATCAGAAGAGTCAAATAAGGTAAATTCCAAAAACCACATATGGGAAGCGACTCTTGCAACCTTTACAACAAAGTTCCTGTTTGCTCTGACTTTTATCGTACCTGTCCTACTTTTTGATCTCTCAAAAGCAGTATCAATCAGTATAGTTTGGGGAGTCCTGATCCTGTCCATAGTCAGTCATTTCATCGCGAAGAGTCAAGACACAAAAAGCATTCATGTGATCTTAGAACATATCTTCATAGCGTTAATAGTTGTCTTCATAACCCATCAAATCGGGCTCTGGACAGCCGCTAATTTTTACTAGAATGACAAAAGCTGCGAACCTAAAACTCAATTTTCTTCTTCAAATCATTCTGGCTTTTTCCGCCACAGCTTTTTTGTCACTTTTAACCGTGCAAGGTACAATGAAAAAAAATGAGGACTATCTCCAGATCCAGACAGCGCAGCTCTCGATGGAAAAATCTAAAACCTCTTTTAACATTTTGAACCAGGAAGTACAGACAAAACTAATAGAATTCACAGCTGCCTTCCTCATTGCCACCATGATGATGCTCATATTTTTGGAAGTTTTCAAAGGGAGGTTTCTATTTGAATTGTTCTTTTCAGGAGCGATTATTTTCGGAGCACAAGGACCGTTGAGGTTCTTATTCTCAAGAGGATATGCCTTTTTATTAGCAACAGCCTTACCGACTATCAGATTTCTACTTCCGCGGATATGGACACAAAATCTTGCAATCATCATAGGAGTCTCAGGCATCGCCGCCAACTTCGGCATGTATACAAGCCCCGCGACGAGCGCAGGGATTCTGATCCTATTGTCTGTCTACGACATGATTGCAGTCTATAAAACTAGACATATGAGCAAGCTCTTTAAGGGAATGGCAGAAAAAGGCGCTGTACTGGCACTAGTAATCCCCAAAAATTTTTCCTCCTGGAAAAACAGATTCGATTTTACCAAACCGGAAAAAAGACAGGAATTCGTTTTTTTAGGCACGGGAGACCTTGCTTTGCCGATATTTTTTGCGGTTTCGACCCTGCCTATGGGCTCTGTCCATTTTTATTTCACGATATCCGGAGCTATCGTCGGAATCATATGCAATCACCTCTTTTTTATCCTGCAAAAAGAAAAAAAGGCCATCCCGGCACTTCCACTCATATCGTTTTTTGCAATCATATTTTTCATAATAAGCTTAACAACCTAAAATGCAGCAGCAAGAAAAACTCCTAAAAGTCATCTTGAGAAGATTTATGATCCTATTGAGTTTTGTCTCAAGCGGAATAAAAATTACTATCAAAAAACCTTACTGGCAAGACAGCGAAGTCTCGGCCGTACTTTTTGCAAGCGGACTCATGAATCTTGTAAATTGGATATATCTTATTGAAAACCGCGTCAAAAGCGACTACCCTATAATTCTTCATTACAACCTTTTTTATGGCGTAGATTTTTTAGGGGACTACGAAAAGATTTTTTTACTACCGACAGTCGGACTTATCGTTATAATATTGAATTCCTTTTTGGGACACATTTTCTACCAAAGAGAAAGACTGGCATCCTACATTCTCACACTGAATGATTTTCTCGTGCAGGCGATACTATTGATATCTAGCTACCTCATTATAAGAGCAAACAGCTAAAAGATACAACAAAAGCTTCTGCCAATGTTGCCGTTTTTTATTTTGTCGGTAAATTTAAAAAATCAGGTACGGGGCTTGTTAAATCGGCGTATATGAGGTAGAATGTAAAATGCTATTTATCAAGATTTTTATATGAAGAAAATTATCATAAAAGGCGCGAGGGAGCACAATCTCAAAAATATCGATTTAGAATTGCCGCGCGACCAATTTATTGTTTTTACAGGAATTTCAGGATCGGGAAAATCGACCCTGGCTTTTGATACAATTTTTGCGGAAGGACAAAGGCGATATTTGGAAAGTCTCTCCAGCTATGCCCGCCAGTTCTTAGGGCAGATGGAAAAACCGGATGTGGATTATATAGAAGGACTATCACCAGCAATTTCTATCTCACAGAAGACAGCCTCGCACAATCCGCGTTCCACTGTCGGGACCATTACTGAGATCCATGATTATATGCGCCTACTTTTTGCAAAGGTCGGAACGCCTCACTGCACAAAATGTGGAGATCCTATCGCTGCACTTACTGTCGAACAGATGGTCGATAAAATTTTAGAAATCGGAGAAGGAGAAAAAATAAAGATATTTTCACCGATAGTAAGAGGAAGAAAAGGAGAATATCTCCAGCTCTTGAATGATATCTATAAACGAGGCTACACAAAAGCACGCGTAGACGGCAAAATGCTGCGGCTTGACGAAAAAATAGACATGGCGAGGTATAAGATGCACGACATTGACATTTTGATAGATGAGACAAAAATAGAAGAAAAAAATTTCAGCCGAATTTTTGAAGATATCGAAAGAACAGTAAAGCTCTCAGACGGATTAGTTGTTGTGGAGAACGGCAAAAAGGAAATATTGATGAATCAGAATCTGTCCTGCGCAAAATGCGATTTCAGCTTTCCCGAGATCGAACCGCGATTGTTCTCTTTCAATAGTCCTTTCGGCGCCTGTCCGGAATGTAACGGACTGGGAAGCAAAAAAGAAATAGACCCCGTTTTAGTCGTTCCAGATAAAAACAAGACTATCGAAGAGGGGGCGATTTTACCATGGAGCCACAAGACCAGTAACTATTATGGAGCACTGCTGCGAGCAGTAGCTGAAAAATATCGTATTCCACTCAAGACTCGGATCAAGGATATTCCCCAAGAAAAAATAGACAAGATTCTGTATGGAAGCGGCGAAGCTGAAAAAATCGAAGTAAGGTTCGCAACAAAAGGACGCACTCAGGTTTTTAATCTCAACTTTTCCGGAGTTATTCCAGATATGAAAAGAAGATATTTTAAATCAGAATCGCCCAAGGTGAGAGAAGAGGTTGAAAAATATATGAACGATGCGCCTTGCAGCTTGTGTGGCGGACAGCGACTCAACGAAAATGCATTGGCAGTACGAATCGGCAATAAGAATATCGCCGAGATTTCCGACATGTCAGTTGCCGACGCTTTGGATTTTTTTATAAAACTCAATCTTACAAAAAAGGAATACTTGCTTTCTGAAAAGATTGTCGCGGAAATAAGAAATCGCTTAGGCTTTTTGAATGATGTGGGGCTCAGCTACCTAACCTTAAACCGGACCGGACGCACCTTGGCGGGAGGAGAATCACAACGCATCCGACTAGCGTCGCAAATCGGATCGTCATTGATGGGGGTGTTGTATATACTCGACGAGCCCTCTATCGGATTGCACGCTGTAGATAATGCGAAGCTGCTGGACACACTCAAACATCTCCGCGATCTCGGCAATACTCTCATCGTCATCGAACACGATGAGGAGACGATGCGTGAAGCAGACTATCTGGTGGATATTGGACCGGGTGCTGGCAAACATGGAGGAGAAATCGTTTTCGCAGGAACTTATGAAGAGATCCTTAAAGACAAAAAATCTCTAACAGGGGATTATCTCTCTGGACGCAAAAAAATCGAGGTGCCTAAAATGCGCCGCAGGATAGGTAAACGATTCTTGACCGTGACAAAAGCCAAAGAGAACAATCTAAAAAATGTCAGTGTCAGCATTCCGCTCGGAGTTTTTACCTGCGTGACGGGAGTTTCCGGTTCGGGAAAATCGACGCTGGTCAACGAAATTATCTATAAGAATCTCGCACGCAAAATCAACCGTTCAATGGAAAAACCGGGTATGTGCGAAAAGATTGAAGGTATAGAACATATCGACAAAGTTATTCAAATCGACCAATCGCCAATCGGTCGCACGCCACGCAGCAACCCAGTCACCTACACGGGAATTTTCAATCGCATACGAGATCTTTTTGCCATGACCAAAGAAGCTAAGGAAAAAGGCTATCAACCTGGCAGATTCAGTTTCAATGTTTCCGGCGGAAGATGCGAGGTCTGCAAAGGCGATGGAATGATCCAAGTCGAAATGCAATTCCTGCCCGATGTTTATCTCCCCTGTGAGACTTGTGAAGGCAAGCGCTACAACCAGGAAACACTGAAGATTCACTACAAAGGAAAAAATATTTCTGAAGTTTTGGATATGACCGTCAGTGAAGCTGTGGATTTTTTCAAAGACATTCCGCAGATCAGCGATCCACTTTTCGTCTTGCAGGATGTGGGGTTGGGATATATACATCTCGGACAAAGCGCGACTACACTTTCGGGAGGAGAAGCACAACGCATCAAGCTTGCCGCAGAACTTTCTAAGCGCGCCACCGGAAGGACTTTCTATATTCTGGACGAACCGACCACCGGACTACATTTTGACGACATCAAAAAACTCTTGAATATCATAAACCGTCTAGTCGATGCGGGGAATTCCGTGCTAGTTATCGAGCACAACTTAGATGTCATCAAATCCGCCGACTATATCATCGACTTAGGACCACAAGGAGGAATCGGAGGAGGAGAGATCATTGCCACTGGTACACCGGAAGAAATCGCACAGAGCGGATTCTCCCTGACAGGGAAAGCGATCAAAGATGTTTTAAAATAGTTATCTTTATTTCTGACTGTCCCCGATAAGACCTTAGTTTTGATGACACAAGAAAAGACCATCCTTTCGATTTTATAAATGAAGCCTTTTCAAAGAATGCAAAAATACAGACGATCGTAAGTCTGTATTTTATAATCTGTATCTTATAATTGGCTCAATCAAATCTCACTTCATCTCACCACACTCCGCCGATTTGCCATTACCGACAACAACCTTAGATATAGACTCTGTATTTTCCAGGCCCTGTTTACTTTGCAGCCTCCAAAATAAAGCTGAAGGTTGTTCCCTTGCCTACCACGGATTCTTCTAGAATGATTTTTCCACCGCTTTTTTCTATGATGGTTTTCGCGATATAGAGACCGAGTCCGGACCCGTTCGGGTTTATGGAAGAAGTGGATGATCCTCTGGTAAATTTTTCAAAAATTTTTTTCTGGTCCTTTGCCGGAATTCCTTCCCCGGTGTCCGATATGAAAACTTTCAAATAGTTTTTCTTATCTCTTTTGACCTTTTCAAACCTGACCCCTACAGACCCTTTCTGAGTATAAAAAACGGCATTGTCCAACAGATTGGATATTGCGTGTGATATTTTTTTCTGATCACATAGAACTTTCGGAATAGAGAAGTTGGGCCGTGACAACACTATTTTCAGCTTTTTATTTATTACCGACTCCATCTTTTTTTTCTCTTCCACCATATCTCCAACGATCGCTTCTATATCTGTTTCAACCAAATCCACCGACACTTTTTGTTCTTCCAGCTCGAAAGCGTCCCAGAAATCTTCAATCGTGCTGCTCATCCTTTCTAACCCATGCGAAGCAATCTTCATTCCCTGATCAATCGAGAGAGATTTATCCTCCATCATCGAGAAGGCGCCTCTCATTATCGTCAGGGGAGTGTTCAGCTGATGGTTTACTGTACGCAAAAAATCACTTTTGACATTTAACAGTTCTTTCAAGTTCTTATTTTGCTTCTTGATATTTTTCGTCTGTCTTTCAACTCTATTTTCCAATTCATTAGACAATTTTTTAAGCTCATCTTTAGCTTTTTTTTCGAGAAAGTTAGACTTGACTATTTTTTCCGTGCTACTATTAAAATAATATCCGTAGACAATGACCATAGTAAAAATAATTACTATAGCATAAAAAGGAATCGTTCTTTCGAATAAATATATTAAAAGAAAAGAAAAACAACCTAAAACAAGACTGATTACCTGATAACGCATAAACAAACAATCGTGAAATCTAAGCTCACAATATTGGCAACGCTTATAAGGAGGATGATCAAGATTTTTTACTAACCAGCACTTTTTGTTTAAATAATAACTCCCTCCTGCCTCTTTCCTTCTGATTCTTTTTTTTTCTTTGTATTTCATCAAGTATATTTCTTATTATTACGGACAGATTCTAAAAATCTCTTAAAAGCGACATACATTAGTGTTGCCACACAAAAACCGATAAAGCAGGCTATAAAGAGCATAAAAGCAACTATTAAAATATACATCCAGGCAAAGACGGTATATTTAGTAAATTGTAGAAGCAAAAAGCCTACAAAAATCAATACACTAGCCATGGCGTAAGAAAAGCGGAGTTCTCCTGGTTCCTTTTGCAATGGTCCGATCTTTCTTTTAAAAAGATATTTCTCTGTAAAGGAATAAATTCGACAGGGGATACTAAAGCCCACGGAAAAAGCATTTAAACACATCAGAACGCTTACGATTAAAACCAACCACTTACTGCGAACAAGAAAGGCAGTCAATATTACGCTGCCATAAATCAATTTAGAGAATCGCGAAGAATCGTTCAAAAAAGAACACTGTTGCATATCTTTATCTTATAATGTAAGGATTATTTGTCTGGATTTATAACCACTCTACCCCATTACCAAAAATGCCGGAGTATTTTTCTGCAATACCCCAGAAGAAACCTCGGATTTGTCATCAAGAGTTTATCCCGGCACATTTTTTAACCGCATCACAAGCCTTTCTGACATCTTCGAGGTCGTTATAGACATAAAAACTCAGTCTGCAACTTGCTATGGTAGGTTTCATGTCATAATATCGGTGCGCCAAGGAAGCGCAGTGACATCCAGCCCTGGACTCTACCCCACATTTATTTAATTCTTCGGCAAGCTTATAAGGATTGATACCGGGACAATTGAAAGAGAACAGGGAAGTCCTGTCGGCTGGATCCTTGGGTCCATAAATCTCCACTAAAGGAATTTCGCTTAATAGCTCCAGAGCTTCTGCGGCCAACTCCTTTTCATGAGTCTCAATATTGTCCATCGCTTTTTCGACTTCAGAAGGTTCCAACTTTTTACCAGTCATAAAATAAACTTCCTGGCCCGGATTTAAAGAGAAGTCCATCAATAAACGCAAAGCCTGGGCTGACAAAATAGTTCCCAAGATATTGGGTGTTCCCGCCGTAAACTTCCAAGGAAGCTCGTTGTACTCCAGTGTGTGGGGATATACCGATCCATCGGCGATCATGTCGCCCCCATAAAGGAATGGTCGCATACTCTGTAATATTTCTTCCTTGGCATACAAAGCCCCAACGCCGAAGGGCGCCAGCATCTTATGGAAAGACCATGCGAGAAAATCGACATCCAAGTCCTTTACATCGATATAGATGTTAGGAACGGTCTGCGCTCCGTCGAGCAAGAAATAGGACTTCTTCATCCCGTTAGGCTGCTCATACCCGCTGGCATCGGCTATTTTCCGAACTTCTTTGATCGGATTTTTAGTCCCCAAAAAATTAGAAGCTCCGGTGCAACAGACTATCTTGGTTCTATTGTCCACTAAAGATTTCATATGCTCCAAATCAAGCACCCCCGTTTCCTTATCAAATTTCACAAGCCTATATTCCACATTGATTCCGAATTTTGGCAATATTTCTTTAGCCATTCCGTACCACGGAACAAAATTAGAATTGTGTTCCATATGGGTCGTGACCACATTGTCCCCATCCTTGAATTCGGTCATCAAAGAATACATCACGGAATTGATAGCCTCCGTGGTGTTTCGATACAGGATAATGTTTTTTTTGCTCGGTGCACCGATAAACTGCGCTATGGTGTCATAGGAGGATTCAAACATTTCCGTTATTGATATCGATGCCTGAGATTGTCCTCGATGAACATTCTCGTATCCGGCAGCAAGCCCGTTTAACAGGTCCAACAACTGAACAGGAATCTGGGTACTTGCCGCATTATTAGAGATAAGCCTTCCAGCCTCTATAGCAGGAAAAGATTTTCTGATTGTTTTTGTGTTGAGCATAAAAATTTTAAATTTTATAAAATTCTCTCAACAACATTATAGCACAACCATTGTATTTTTTTAAGTAACCGATGTTTTTGGAAAAAATATAACCCCTATCCATATCACAGACAAAGCCGAAAGACTTTTTACAAGGAGAGCCGGACTAGGAATTTTTATCCGTCCGACAAGCTTTTATTTTTTAATCGGCCCCTTCTCTTTGCTACTGCCTAAAAAAATAGTCTCTAGAAAAAGTGATACAAAAAAACAGACCCCTTCCTACCGTGAGTCTGTTTTTTTATATATCTTTATTGCAATTCCTTCTTTTTTGCCAAATCCTCCTGAATAAGAGCCTCGATGATATCATTCAGATCTCCCTGTAAAACTTTATCAATCTCGTGCCAGCTCTCTTTGATGCGGTGATCGGTAATACGGTCCTGCGGAAAATTATAGGTTCGGATTTTCTCACTGCGGTCTCCTGTCCCAATCTGGCTCCGGCGCGCATCAGTCGCTTCTTTTTCCCGCTTTTCTTCCTCGAATTGCAGGAGGCGAGAACGCAGAATCTGGAGTGCTTTGGCTTTGTTTTTGAGCTGAGACTTCTCATCCTGACAAGAGATCACCAGGCCGGAGGGGATGTGAGTCAACCGCACCGCCGAGTCTGTCGTATTTACACTCTGTCCACCTGGACCTGAAGATCGAAACACATCAATCCTGATGTCTTCGTTTCTGATTTCGATATCCGCTTCTTCCGCCTCAGGCAGCACGACTACTGTCGCTGTCGAGGTCTGGATACGGCCCTGCTTTTCCGTCTCCGGCACACGCTGCACACGATGCACACCACTCTCGTATTTCATCTCGCCAAAAACATTCTGTCCGTTTATTTCAAAAATAACTTCCTTGAAGCCACCCACATCGTTGATACTGGAACTCATAATCGCTGTTTTCCAACCGCGCTTTTCCGCAAAATATCCATACATCCGAAAAAGCTCGGCAGCAAAAAGCCCCGCTTCGTCCCCACCGGCACCTGCGCGAATTTCTACGATAACATCTTTCTCATCACGAGGATCCTTAGGAATGAGCATACTTTCCAGCTCTTTTTCCAATAACTCTTTTTGCACACTCAGATCGGTATTCTCCTCTTTTGCCATCCCCACTAATTCTTCATCGCTTTCCGAAGAGATTATCTCCTCATTTTCAGAAATATTTTTTTCCAATTTCAAAAAAGCATCGTATTTCTCCACGATTTCACCGAGTTTACTCTGTTCTTTACTTAACCGCCTAAACCTATCGACATCAGAAGTGACATCAGGTCGGCTGAGCTCGCGCATTATATCCTCGAATTCTTTCTTGATTTGTCCTAATTTTTCTTTCATATTTTTTATAAAAAGCCCTTATGCCCATCATCTTGTTGGCGTCTCCTCCAAAAAAGAGGGGTTTTAAAGGCTTACTAAAGGAGAAATTGCAACATTTTTATTTATACGCATATACACAAAACCCCATCAGAAATGGGGCTTTGCTGTAAATTTAAAAAGCTATTTCTCAATATTTTTTTCTTTCTTAACCTGAGCTTTTTTCGCTTTCTTGTCTTTCTTAGAGACAACATCTTTCTGCTTTCTTTCAAGCAACTTCTTAAACCTGTCAACTCTTCCGGTGGAATCTACAACTTTCTGCTTGCCGGTATAAACAGGGTGGCATGCTCCACATACTTCGATATTGATTTCTTTAAGAACGGATTTGGTCACGAATGAGCTTCCACAAACACATTTGACTGTACATTCCTGATAATTTGGATGGATATCTTTTTTCATATGATTTTCCGTTTGATTAAATTTATATTAAACACAAAAATTTCACTCCTTTTGAAGCGCAAATGCATTCTAGCAGAGTTTCTTAAATTTTGCAAGGGTTCAAAGACATAACGATAAAAAAATAGCTTTTAAATTGAAGTTTTTCTAAGATTATCGTGGACCCAGAGGGATAAAACCACATAAAATTCCTCATGGGGGAGGAGGTTGCCCTCTAAGGTCCGTGTTAATAATACAGCCTTTTTTGGGATTATGTCAATATTTTAGGCACACTTGAGCAATGATACTCTCCGCCCTTCCGAAAGCCTAATTTTTACCTTGCTCTTGCAATTTTTATTCCCCATGTTATACTGTTTTCTAGAAAAGGTCCTTTCGGATCTTTATTAAATTAAACAGTTAATTTTCGCTTATTTAGCGAAAAGTTTGAAGACGCCAGAAAGGCAAGTGCCTTATTTCTTTTTATTTAAAAAAAGCTGGCGAAGGCAAACGAAGAAAGGTTAAAAAAATGGAAGAGAAGACTAAGATCGAGATGATGGATATGCTGAAAGCAGGAGTCCACTTCGGTCACAAAAAATCGAAGAAACATCCTAAAATGGATGAATTCGTTTTTGCTATCAGAAACAACATAAGTATCATCGACCTCGGCAAGACAAAAGCCAAACTCGGAGAAGCGGCTGATTTTGCTAAAAAGGTTGGCGAGAAAGGCGGAGTAGTGCTGTTCGTGGGAACCAAGAGACAGGCAGAAAAAATTGTAGAAGAAGCTGCCAAGAGATGTGAAATGCCATATGTGTCACAGAGATGGCTGGGTGGAACTTTTACTAACTTTGATAAAATCCTGATCGGAAAGAAAAGACTGGAATTGCTGACAGAACAAAAAGAAAGCGGCGAGTTGGAAAAAAGATATACCAAAAAGGAAAGACAGGAAATCGGAAGAGAAATCAAGAGACTTGAAATAAAATTCGGTGGCATCCGAAAGATCAACCGGATTCCAGACGCGATTTTCATTGTAGATATTCAAGAAGAAGAAACTGCTGTGGCTGAGGCTACGGCAAAGAATGTTCCTATTATCGCCATTACCGATACCAATACCAATCCTTCCCGGATAGCTTATCCGATCCCTGCCAATGACGATGCAATCCGTTCTATAGAACTCATAACTAACATAATCGCCGATGCGATTATCGAAGGAGCAAAGAACAAGAAAGTGAACTAAAAATTTAATCTTAAATATATGATTTCAGCTCAAGATGTGAAAAAATTGCGAGACTCAACAGGAGCCAGCATGATGCAGTGCAAAAAAGCTCTTGAAGAAAGCAAAGGTAATTTTGAAGAGGCTGTCAAAATTATGCAGAAGAACGGTTCTAAGATCGCCAACAAGAAATGCGATCGATTCACCTCAGAAGGCATGATAGGTTCTTATATTCATACTAATGGAAAAGCCGGCGTTTTAGTAGAAATCAACTGTGAAACTGATTTTGTTGCGCGCGGAGACGAATTTAAAGAATTCGCCCACGACATTGCAATGCATATCTTGGCAATGAACCCGCAATTCGTGAGCGTGGACGAAATCGATAAAAACCTCATAGAAGCCAAGCGAGCGGAAGTTATAGAGGAAACCAAAGGCCAGGACAAGCCAGCGGATATCATGGAAAAAATTATCGAAGGTAAGGTCAAAAAACACTTCGATGACATTTCTCTGCTAACCCAACCTTTCGTAAAAAACCCCGACATGACGATCGGACAACTGCTTACCGAAAAGATTGCCAAGTTCGGAGAAAATGTAAAAATCAAAAGATTCGTCAAACTGGAAGTAGAATAAAATAACAGGGTCTTCTTATGAATATAAACGCTAAAATCTTCAGCTGGGATAATGGCTATGTTTTTAATGCCAGCGGTTTAGATCTCCAAATCGGAGATATTGTGATTGTGAATTTTGATTCGGGAACAGAAAATGCTATAATATCCAAAGTGGGAGTAAACGCCGAAGAGGAGGCTCCGAAGATTATCCGCAGGGCAAATAATTCTGATTTGGAAATTTGCGAAAGAAACGCGGAAAAAGAAAAAGAAGCAGTCAGACTCTGCAGACAGATGGTGAAAAAAAGAGGGCTCTCCATGAAAGTTGTCGATTCACATTTCAGTTTCGACGGCGGCAAGGTAACCTTCTCTTTCATCGCAGAAAAACGCGTAGATTTCCGCGATTTGGTCAAGGATCTTTCCAAGGAATTCCAAAGGTCGATAAGACTACAGCAAATCGGATCGCGCGACGAAGCTAAGGGCAAAGGAGGTTTCGGTGCCTGTGGAAGAGGACTTTGCTGTATGAAATTCTCTGGAGGACTCCAGAGCGTTACTATCGAAGACGCCAGAGCTCAGCAAATGGGGCAAAGGGGAAGCGACAGGCTTTCCGGGTTATGCGACCGGCTGAGATGTTGCCTCGGTTTTGAATCTGGACAATATAAGAAGAATCTGGAAAAATTCCCCGGAGAAAGGCAGTGGATAACCTGCGAGGGGAAAAAAGGCGTTATTGTCGACAGAAACATAATGATGGAGCAAGTGACAGTCGAATTTGAAAGCGGAAATAAGAAAAAGGTTTCGCTCAAAGATATAAAAATTTAGCAAATTATTTATAAAAACAAAATGGATTTTGAAATTCTGCCTCAATTGATAATGCTCTTTTCTACGGCCGGGATACTGGTAATCGTAGGAAAAAATTTCGCGAAAATAAAAGAGAGAGAAGCGGACAGCCTGTTTCTGGAGAATGAAAAAGACCAGGAAGAACGGGAGAAGTTCGTATATCTTTATAAGCGCGCGATACGCAGGATCAACAAGGAGAATTATGAGCAAAAAATCAATTCATTTTGGATTTGGTTTGAAAAACTTTTAAGAAAGATCAGGATAAGCTTCTTAAAATTAGATCACGAGATCGTCGAGTTACTCGAACATTTGAGAAGAAAAAATATAAAGGCGGCGGAAGAAAAGAGTGACGAGCCAGAGATCGAGCCAGAAGAAAAAAGAAAAGAAGAAAATCAGAAGCTACTCCAATTTATAAACAGCAACCGAAACGAAAGGAGGAAAGCAGAACACGAGGAGAAGGAGAGGGAAAATGAAATGGCAGCAGAAGAAGAAAAGGACACAGCGACAAAGACAAACTTTTCCGTAGCTGAGGGATTGGCTGTTGTCGAGGAAAATACGGAAGCAGAAACCGAAGAAATCCAGAGAGAAGAACTTGCATACACCTCCGAACCGGCGGAAGAAGTGACGCAATATCAGGAAGAAGAAACGGAACATGAAACAGAGGCGGGCGAGAATATAGAAACGAGAGAAAATATAGGAATGGAAACCCCGGAAAATACTGCAGAAGAAGTAGTGCTTTTGGAAGTGTATGAAGAGGAAGTTATTCAAGAAAGTCCGCTGGAAGAGGTTGCGACAGAAGCAGAACCTGCCTACACGGAAGTTAAGGAGGAAGTTATCGGTGCAGAAGAAAATTTCCCCGAAGAGACCGTCTCCGAAGAAAAGGACATAGAAGAAACGGAGGAAATAAAGAAAGTCAGAACAAAGAAAGAAGAAGAGTATATAGGTGCGCTGATGAAAGACCCGGCCGATGTGAAGAGTTATTGGAAGCTTGGGCTTTTGTATTCAAAAAGAAGGAACTACGACGATGCCCTGGCGTGTTTCAAGCAGATCGCAAAAATTGATCCGACCTACACGAAAGCCAAACAAAAAGCGATAGAATTGATGGATAAGATGAAAAGAAGAGGTGGAGATGAATAGAAATGGAAGGGGCTTGGCAAAATAAAAAAAGTACTTTATACTGCTTAAGTATTTTGCCGGCTTAGCTCAGTGGTAGAGCAACTGTTTTGTAAACAGTAGGTCGTCAGTTCAAATCTGACAGCCGGCTCCAGTTTGATGGTTTTGGATGCGTGCTCATTCGTCAGTTAAGGTCTAGCTTTTGATGCCTGAAGGATTCAGACCTCTTAAGCCGTTGTAGCTCAGTTGGTAGAGCAGCTCCATGGTAAGGAGCAGGTCAGCAGTTCGAGTCTGCTCAACGGCTCATAAATAAAAAACACTGCAATTGATATTGCGGTGTTTTTGTTGTATTAAATACTTATGCCATAAGGATTACCCCTTTTACCAAAAGAGGAAGTGTGGAATAGTAGACTTTAGTCTGCGCAGTTGTCCGATACGCACAAAGTTTTACCGCCCCCCCCCAGATACAACGCAGGTTGAAACCTGCTGCTCCAAATGCAATAAGGTGCGGGTTATCGGAGTGTACCTGTGGATAATTGTTTCGCTAATCGGAGGGGAACAAAGACCGTAAAGTGGAAAAGTGTCTTGAAAAAGCCAAAAAAGTCTATTGACAAAAGGGGCTGCTGTTTATAAGATGGTTTTATGTACAAATAAATACGCGGGTCGCGTGTGTTTTCTTCGACTTGGCGTTTTTAGATAGTGTGTAGTTTTCTTTTTAATCGTTATTAAAAACGGAAATGAAATTATTAGAAAAAACAAATTTAATTTGGAACAATGGTTTATTGGGGAAATTCTCCAAAAAATCCATACTGGCATCGTTTACCGCAATGGGATTACTGGGCGGTTTTTTTGTACTCCAAGCGATGGC
>JAQUYG010000002.1:40688-67761 GCA_028691985.1 Minisyncoccota bacterium | reverse complement strand
ATACTAACTGCCAATATAAGCGTCAGCACTACAAGTGTGTATATTTTGCTCACTTTTTCTCACCTAGCTTGATTTTTGATATTTATAATGTTTTTAATGCCTACACCATAACACAAATATTATCCCAGTCAAGTTCTTTGATGGTCTTGTTATTTTGAATCGAGTGATAACGAGCATGAAAAATCGGGTAACCGTATAAAATAACTATAGCTTTTCCCTAAAAAATAAACTGTTTTTATGTAATAAAGCCTATAAAGCTTTGAGTCACTTCACTTTTTTAAAATAACAAGCGATATTTCTAGCAAAATACGGTGGAGATTTTGAAAAGTGTGAGAATGGCGAGGTTTTTTTGGAGTAGCGGGATTCATCCCGCGCTTGCTGCCCCATACGCATGAAAAAATATATGACAAAATAAATATATTTATGGATTTGACCCTCTTGTCTGTCATCCCGAAAGCCGTAATAGGCTGAGAGATCTGGGGAAGATATTCAAGCTTTAAAAACATTGTTTTTATAAACATACTTTTCCTTCAGTGCCACAACTTCCCAGATTCTGGGATCGAAGTAGCTTATTTCGGAATAAAAAAGATACCTCCAGTTTTTGAAAGCAGGTATATTATTTCTTAAGGTGTCAGCGAATTACCTGATTTGTACAATTTCAATCAGTAGACTAAATTATGTTATTCTAGCATATGTCCTGGGTATATACTGTGGATATGTACTTCGATAAATAGAAAAATGCAATTGCGTTTTTCTGCCTTTTATAAATAAGATATAAAACTATGCTTTATGGTAGATTAATTTTATCTATTTCATATTTTCACTATAGGTATCGGGTATTTTCCCCTCTCCCGAGGGGAGAGGGTTAGGGTGAGGGGATATAATTTGAAAATTTAATATACTATAGATTAATTTAGTGTCATATAAAAAAAGCGCAGGTTAAAACCTGCTACTCCAACTGCACACAATCTAAAAAGAATTTTAATTCCTTGCAAAAGAGGCGGGATTTACCCATTCGCTATGCTACTGGGCATAAACTTCTCATCCCACCCAAATGCGGAAGAGGCGGGATTCGAACCCGCGAGGCCCGTTAAGGCCTACTGCTTTTCGAGAGCAGCACTTTCAACCTCTCAGTCACCCTTCCATATTTTTTATGACCCTGTTATTCTAGCACTAATCTCAAAAAAGAAAAGCCCGATAAAGGCCCCGAACGAGCGGAGCCTTTATATTGCTTTTGTAGGTTCCCGGCACTATCCTAAAAGTTCAATCATTTGCCGGGTAGTCTCTTTGGAAGTAGTGAAGATAATCATATTATTAATAATGACATAGTCCATAGAAGTCGCCGAATCTGGCAGGTTTACATAGTTGAGTTCTGTGCCGTTGTAATAACCTGTTTGAAAATTTGTTATATAGGTTTCGGTGATTCTGTCGTTTAGAAAAAGCCTCTTCATTACGACATATATTCTTTGGTCAGTTATCGCGGTGTTTCCCCATGCGTTCATTGCGCCCCTGATCAATCCATCTTTTTCCGGCTCGTAAGCAAGAACCAGTCCCAATCGCATAGAAGTCCCATTTTTGAAGACAATCACACCATAGGATTCGGTTGTGTTGTCGATTATTTCTTGCGGTATGTTTCCGGCATTGGTTTCTCCCAGTAGTGATATCAGAGCATCTTTTTTAGAAAGGATGGCTTCTGCGTCATCGTGTTCAATGACAAGCCTGATTGTCTCTTTGTTGGCAAATGTAGCCCAGGGATCAATTCCAGCATTAAAGTAATTTATCCCTGCGATAGCAGATCCTTTGACGACGACTTCGGTAGTCATTTTTTCTGTTAGCAGAGCTATATTACTTCCATAGGCAATCTTTTCCGTTTGTTGGGACTGTGGTCTAATCTGAGGGAGTATATGATACAATGTCCCGCCGAGTGTTCCTAGAAACAATACTGTGAATATCACTATCTTTATCCAAGGTAGCGAATAAAGTTTAATCTGATATTTCTTGATGATCTGTCTGCGAAGCATTTTCTTTTCTTCTTCTGGTGATAGCTTTTTTTCTGTAGTTTTTAATGCTTTCTCCATCTCTTTTAAATCGTCTTTCTTGATTCTGGTTTGTACTTTCTTGTGAACGGAGCTGTAATACTCTTGCTTCCCGAAAATAAGTCTGTTTTCTGGGTTTACATATTTATCACTCAAACTCTTTTTTATGGCGGTTATGGCTTCTTTTTTCTCTGCTGCTCTTGGTATGATAACTCCGCTTTGTTCAATCTGTTTCTCGATTTTCTTTGTTTCTACTTCTGTCGGTTTTGTTTTTTCTGGTGTCCTGGGTCCTTCCATCTTTGGTATTATGGGTTCGGTTTTGGTATCCTCTGCTGCTTCTTTAATGATTTCCGTAGTTACTATGGCGGAATCTTTCTCTTTCTCTTTCATTGTCTTGTGAAGATCGCTCCAATAAGAGCCGTCTTTGCCAGCACTCTGCTCAAGCTCATCTTCGATAATTTCTTCTTCGCCCTGTTTTTGGGTCTTTTCAATCTTTTCTTCTGGAATTTTCTCTGTCACTTTTTCAGACTCTTGTTTAAGCCCCTTCTCGTCTTTCTTCAGGCTTGCTGACATTCTTTCTAGAAGTTCTTTCAGTTCGCTATCTTTGTCTGCTATGTCGGCAGTTTTTAAGGGTGTTTCTGAAGTTGCCTGCGCAGGTTTCTTTGTTTCATTCAGGGATCCTGAAATTCTGGAAATCAGATTTTTTAATTCTTCTTCTTGTTTATTGATAACTTTTTCTTCTGGGACTATGCCCGCCTGCTGCTCTGTTTTTTGAACCTTCTCGGGTTCATCCTTCTGTTTAGCCGTTTTTTGTTCTGGTAGGTCTCCAGATGGAGCCTTATTTATCGGCCCATTCTGTTCCGTAACCTGTTCAGTTTTTTCCTTTTCGGCTGTTTTGCCTATTTCTGCTGTCCTGCTCGGAGCCGGTTCTTCTGTTTTTCGTTCAATTTTATTCTCTTCCTTTTCTTCCTGTGGGGTTTTCTTCTCTTCTCTCTCGTCCTCGTCATTATCTTGGCCTAAAAGATGGCTCAAGGAAAAACCCCTCATTTTTTCATGAAGGCCTTCTGTGTTTTGGTGTTTTTCCCCATTGCTTCTTGCTTCTTTTTTCTTCCGCTCCTCTGCCTCTTTGAGGTCGTCTTGCATTGATCTAATGATTTTGCTCATAGGCATTTTAGATACCTTTGTGAGTTAAATTTATCCTGCCTTGTTCGTCTATGTTTTTGACTTTGACTGCGATAATATCCCCTGTCTTGACCACATCTTCGACTTTTTCAACTCGTGCAGGAGCAAGTTCGGAAATGTGTACGAGTCCCTCTTGTCCCGGAAGTATCTCTACAAAAGCTCCGAAGGTCATAATTTTCACTACTTTGCCTTGGAAAACTTCTCCCGGTACGACCTCGCGCGTTATATTCTTGATCCATGCGGTGGCCTTACTTGAGGCTTCTGCACTTTTTGAGGTTATCATAACCAATCCGTCATCTTCTATGTCTATATTTACACCTGTGTCGGCGATTATTTCATTTATTATCTTTCCGCCCGGACCGATGACATCTCTAATTTTGTCTGGATTAATCCTGAAACTGGTAATTCTTGGGGCGTACATCGAAAGGTCTTCCCTCGGCGCAGCAATGGCACTGTTCATAATGCCTATGATATGCATTCGGGCATCTCTCGCTCGTGCAATCGCCTCTTCTAAAACTTTTAAATCAATTCCATCTATTTTTACATCCATCTGGATGGCGGTAATTCCTTTTTCAGTTCCTGCTACTTTGAAATCCATATCCCCATAATGATCTTCTGGTCCCTGTATATCGGTGAGTACTTTGTAGTTACCATTTTTATCTGACATAAGTCCCATCGCGATTCCCGCTGCCATTCTGGGGATCGGTACTCCTCCGTCCATCAAGGCAAGGGCGCTTCCACAGACACTGGCCTGTGAAGATGATCCGTTGGAGGAAAGAATTTCAGAAACAAGTCTGATTGTATATGGAAAATCTTCTTTTGCTGGAATGAGTGGTTCGATGGCTTTTTCTGCCAAGGCCCCGTGCCCTATCTCTCTTCTTCCGGGACCTCTCATCGGTTTCACTTCTCCTACTGAGTATGGTGGGAATGAATAGTGGTGCATAAATCTTTTGGTAGATTCGGTTTCTTCTGTCATTCCATCGAGAATCTGTTCGTCTCCAGGAGATCCAAGGGTCAGAACTGTCAGTGCTTGGGTTTCCCCACGATTGAAGATGGCTGAGCCATGAGTTCTAGGCAAGATTCCTACTTCAGCACTAATCTCTCTCACTTGATCCATCTTTCTACCATCAACGCGCTCCCCTCTTTCGGTTGCCAGCTTGTGTACAAAACCATCGAGCTCTTCTTCCATCACTAGTTTGGATATTTCCAGGAATTCTTCTCCCAGGTTTTCGGAAACAAATTTCTTATACTCCTCTTTCAGGTTTTCTACATTTTTCATCCGGGTTTGTTTGTCTTTTTCGACGAGGGACCCTTCCATTTTTCCGCTCAAGAACTCTCTCATCTTGCTCTCAGTTTCGTCTGGAGCCTGCATAAGTTTTATCGCCTTCTTTTCTTTGCCGATTGCAGCGATAATCTCTTTTTGAAAAGCAGATACCTCTTCGATATATTTTTGAGCAAGAGCCAAAGCTGCGATTGCCTCTTTTTCAGGAATTTCTTTTCCTCCTGCTTCGATCATATTTATTTTACCGTCTTTCCCCGTTACGAAAAGTTCATATTCTCCCGCTTCTCTTTCTCTGTATGACGGATTGACTACGATTTCGCTTCCGACCCGGGCGATCCTGATCGCTCCAACTGGTCCGTTCCAAGGGATATCGGATATTGCCAATGCAGCAGATGCTCCGATAACTGAACAAAAGTCAGGATCATTCTCTTGATCCAGCGATAAGATAGTGATTACCACCTGCACTTCGTTTCTAATCCTTCCGTTAAATAGTGGTCTTATCGTCCTGTCCACGATTCTTCCTGATAGAATCGCTTCTTCGCTTGGTCTGCCTTCTCTTTTAATGAAGCGGCTCCCTTTTATTTTTCCAGCGGCATAAAGTCTTTCTTCATAGTCCACCATAAGTGGGAAAAAATCTATTCCCTCTCTGGCATTATTGCTCATGGTTGCCGTTGCCAATACGACTGTTCCGCCGTATTGCACTGTTACGGATCCGTTGGCTTGTCCTGCCAGCTTTCCGGATTCTATGATTAGGTTCCCTCCATTGATTTCTCTCTCGAATCTGCGTACGCTCATTTTGATTGTCCTTTCTTTTTGGCAATCTGATCTTCAAACTCTAGACTAATATCTTTATTGAGTAAGATATCAACTCTAATTGTTTGCCGATCAAATTGTTCTCTTTAAAAATAAAAAATTTATAAATAAAAACAAGCTAAAATGCAGAATGTGGGTTTTCTCTTTTTAGCTTATTCATATATTATCAAACTATTTGATTAGAAACTTCTTCTTGTCTTCGCCTAAATCTGTGAAACTGTCGGCTATGTCAATCAGCCGCGCCGAGGTGCTGTCTCCGAACGCCATAACTTCAACTCTGCATCCTTTATTAACCTTGAGGTATTCTACTAAAGGTTCATAGTCTCCGTCTCCGGAAACTATAACGATAACATCCAATTTGTCGGCGAGCTTGATAGTGTCCACGGCAAGTCCGACATCCCAGTCTGCTTTTTTCATTCCGCCGGGAAATATCTGCAAATCTTTTTCCTTTATCTCGAAGCCGAATTTTTCCATAGCTTCAAAGAAAGTCTTTTCTTCTCCGCCTTCCGTACTGATGACATAAGTTATCGCTCTTATCAAGACTCTGCCTGCGACGGCTGCGTCTAAAACTTCTTTAAAATTGACTCTTGATCCGAACAGGCTGCGGGCACTGTGATACATATTTTGAGTATCAACAAAAACGCCGATTCTCTGATCTTTGTGTCCGACCAATTTGCCGGAAGTTTTTTTATTCTGGTGCGTTTTCTTTATCATCTGTTTTTTCTTTTATGGACCTGGCCTCTTTCAATTTCAGTGATTGAACGATCTTTGCAAATCTTTCTTCGCTGCTATTTTTGATATCTTTTAGTAGTTTTTTCCTTTTTGCAACCATCTTTAAAAGTCCTCTGCGAGAATGATTGTCTTTCTTATTAATTTTCAAGTGCTCTGTAAGCTCTTTAATTCTCTCCGTTAGGATAGCTACCTGTACTTCGGAAGATCCGGTATCATCTTTGTGTAGCTTGAATTTCTTGATGATTTTCTCCTTCTTTTCTTTTTTGATCATTTTCTTGGTTAATCTAATTAAAAATTGATCTGGTCTTCTAATAAAATAAGACTGCATCTAAATCATTTAGACACAATAGTTCCTTTTTAGTCTATCACACTATTTTTAGATAGACAAGTTTTCCTTTATGTCGTAAAATAAATAGGGGAATTCATAAAGTCTCTTAATATTATGGCAGAAAAATTAAAGGAACTCAAGGTGGATTTTCTTGAGTATTTGGAAATCGAAAAAAACAGATCGCAGCTGACAATCAGAAATTATGATCACTATCTGAGTGTGTTTCTTGACTGGGGAAAGGTAATTGATCCTTCAGACATAAATGCTGACCTCTTAAGGGGTTTTAGGCTTTATCTTAACAGATATGAAGATAAAAAAGGGAAAAAGCTTAAGAAAGTAACACAAGACTATTATATAATCGCCATCAGAGGATTTCTAAAATATATGGCGAAGAGAGACATCAAGACTTTGAGCAGCGATAAAGTAGAGTTGGGAAAGGCTAAAGATCGCGATGTGGAATTTTTGGAGCTGGATGAGGTAAAGAGGCTTATAGCAGCAGCTTCCGGCAGCGATTTGAAGGATCTTCGCGACCGAGCTATGCTGGAACTTTTGTTTTCTACCGGGCTCCGTGTGTCTGAGCTTGTGGGGCTTAATATCGACAATGTTAACCTGAAGAGCGGAGAATTCTCGGTGCGAGGAAAAGGAGATAAGATTCGGCTGGTTTTTCTTTCTGACTCTGCAAAAAAGGCAGTCTCGGAGTATCTTGGAAAAAGAAAAGATGTATCCCCTGCTCTTTTTGTGAGTTTTCTTAAAAATACCAAGGAATATTCCCGAATTACCGCAAGGAGCGTGCAAAGGCTCGTAAAAAAATATGCGGTAATGGCGGGTATTGTAAAAAAAATCACTCCGCATACGCTGCGACATAGTTTTGCCACAGACCTTCTGATGAATGGGGCGGATATCAGGAGTGTGCAGGCCATGCTGGGACATTCCAGTATAACTACGACGCAGATTTATACCCATGTTACCAATAAGCATTTAAAAGAAATACATAGCCGTTTCCATTCTGATAAGAAATAAGTCTTTCTATTGCTTTTTGCCTAATTTTGTTTATACTTATATAGTATTATTTCACGCAGGCGTGGCGGAATTGGCATACGCGCATGGCTTAGGACCATGTTCTTCGGAGTGTGGGTTCGACTCCCACCGCCTGCACAGTGTTAGATGGGTACTTTTCCAGTGTCTATCCACAACTTATCCTCATCTTTTTTTTATCAGGGGTAAAAACAGCTATGGATTTCAAGTTGAGTCGAGCTAAAATAGAGGAGTTTTTTTCAGTTATCATAACGATTGTCGCCGGATTTTTCACGGTCGCTTTTTTTAAGCTCAATAATTCTTTTGCCTTTTTCAATCTAGACGAGATGCTATGGCATTCGAGATCTAAAATTTTTTGGGATAAGATGTTAAATTATGATTTTTCCGGTCTAATACAGTCCGCTCAACCAGGTATAACCGTTTATTGGTTCGCCGGATTTCTTGTGAGATTTATAGATAATTTTGATCCCTATCGGATAAAGGCTGCGATTGCAGAAAAAGAAGCGATCGGACTTGATTTTAATTTTATAAATGAGAATAATCAAGCTTTGTATGCAGCGAACCGGACGATAAGCTTTGTATTCAATGTCCCGCTTATACTAGATTTGTTTATTTTTTTCATATTGTTCTATTATCTTCTTAGAAAAGTAGGTTTTAACAAGATAATCTCCTATTTTTCTTTGTTTTTTCTTTCTACTAATATTTATCTTGCATATTGGACGACGCCATCTGATAAGATGCTGAATATCTTTATGACACTCAGTTTCCTTTGTTTTTTGGTTTTTATTCTGGAAAAAGGTGGTAGAAAATATTTTTATCTTTCAGCGGTGTTGGGCGCTTTAGCAGTTCTCTCCAAACTGTCGGCGCTTTTCCTTTTTCCTTTTTATTTGATGATTTCATTGATTGAGGCGGGAAAAATGAATAAGGAAAAAATAATATGCATTTTTAAGGATTATTCTTTGTGGTTGTCTGTGTTTGTGGTTGTATGTGTTATTTTTCTTCCGACGATTATCTTTTTTCCGGGCGAGGTTTACAATTTGGTGTTTCATCCTTCCAATACTATTTACGAAACAGGATATGCCCCGCTTTCATACCTAGAAAGACTTTGGGAATTCTTCAATTTGTTTGTTACCTTGATAATAACCAGCAATTTGGCAACCGCCTCCTCAATCTTTTTCCTCGTTTTTCTTTTTATGTATCCTAAGAGGCGTTTTTCCAATTTTCTTGAGGGAGTGCCAGACAAAACGGTCCGTGTTATGTCCGCCTATTTCTTGCTTTTCTGTCTGATGGTAACTATAATAAGCAATAATCATGATATAAGGTTTATGGCCCCTGCGTTCGTTATCATGAGTGTCTTTTCGGCGATAGGCCTCTATATGTTAGCTAAGTTTGTAACAAATAAACTGAATATTTCCGAAAAGATGTTTTATCTTGCTGCAGTTGCAATCATTACTATGGCGAATATGTTTTCCCTAATTACTAGCGGTTCGGTTTTTGAAGATGCTATTAATAAGTATTTCAATTTAGGGATGATTCATTTGTAGCTATAGCTCTTGATAATATCAAAATTATGAAAATATCTATATTCGGTACCGGCTATGTAGGGCTGGTGACCGGCGCATGCTTGGCCAGATTGGGGCACGATGTGATATGCTGCGATACTAACAAGGAAAAAATAAAAAAACTTTCGGAGGGGCAAGTCCCCTTTTTTGAGCCTAGATTAGAGAAATTGGTGGAGGAAAATTTTTCCGCAGGTAGGATTAACTTTACTAATATATTTTCAGAAAATGTTTTTGATGTTGATTTTATTTTTATTGCAGTCGGGACTCCTTCCGGTGAAAACGGAGAAGTTGATCTCTCCTATGTAAAAAGAGTAGCGGAAGATATTGGTAGAAACTTAAAACATTTCGTGGTTATAGTTAACAAGAGCACAGTTCCGGTTGGTACTGGAAAAATGGTTAGGCAAATCATAGGTGAATATTACAAAGGGGACTTTGAAGTAGTCTCGAACCCTGAGTTTTTGCGGGAAGGGAATGCTATTGAGGATTTTATGAAGCCGGAAAGGATTGTCGTAGGCACAGATTCCGAGAGGGCTAAAAGTATACTGAAAGAGCTATACTCTGAATTTTCTTGTCCGCTTGTTAGTGTAAGTATAGAGACTGCAGAAATGATAAAATATGCCAGTAACGCCTTTTTGGCAACTAAGGTTTCGTTTATAAATGAGATTGCCAATGTTTGCGAGAGGGTTGGCGCTGATGTGGAAGATGTCTCCTATGCTATGGGACTGGATTCCCGAATCGGTAATAAATTTTTGAAGGCCGGAATCGGTTATGGCGGGAGCTGTTTTCCTAAGGATGTTCGGGGGCTTAAAAATATAGCAATTGAGCACGATTATGATTTTCAGCTGCTTAAATCTATCATAAAGGTAAATAGCGAGCAGAAGGCTGTTGTTGTTGAGAAGTCCAAGAAACTCGTGGGAGATCTGTCTGGGAAGAGGGTCTGTATTTGGGGGCTTTCTTTTAAGCCCGATACAGATGATTTTAGAGAATCTTTGGCAGTAGACATCATAAAGCTTTTTCATAAGGAGAAAACTCAAGTGAACGCTTATGACCCTGCGGCAAATTATGATAGAATAAGGGAAACCGCGGATTTTGCAGGGGCGGTGGAATTCTTTAGTGATCAATATGAGGCCCTTCAGGATTGCGATGTGCTCGTAATTGCAACCGAATGGAATGAATTCAAAAAGGCTGACCTAGGCAAGATAAAAGTTTCTTTGAGTGAACCTAATGTAGTCGATGGTAGAAACATATACGATCCTGCGCTTATGTCCGAGGCCGGTCTGAACTATCTGAGCATAGGAAGATAAAAAACATAAACAAATGGAATGGAAAAAGATAAAAAGATATCTATCATAGTGCCCGCTTATAACGAGGCGGAAAGTTTGAAGACGCTCTTTGAGGAAATAAAGGAAGTTTTGAAAGGGGTTATTGATGATTATGAAGTTATAATTATAAATGATGGAAGCAATGACGGCACACAGGCAGTAATCGAGGAGCTTTTTGAGAAGTTTCCCGACCACATTATCGGGATTGAACAGAGGAGAAATTTCGGAAAGGCGGATGGACTCAAGGCTGGATTTGAGGAAGCGCGTGGTGAGATTATTATTACGATGGATGCCGATTTGCAGGATGATCCTAAGGAGATCCTTAATTTCATCAAGAAGTTGGAAGAGGGCTATGATCTGGTCTCCGGCTGGAAGCAGAACAGGAGAGATTCTTTCATAAAAAATAAGACATCGAGAATCTATAATTTTTTCACTTGTTATTTTTCTGGAATCAAGTTGCATGATTTTAATTGCGGTTTTAAGGCATATCGAGCTGAAGCGGTGAAAAATCTGGATCTTTATGGACAGATGCACAGATATATTCCAGTGATGTTGGGAAGTCAGGGGTACCATATCGGAGAAATCCCAGTCAATCACAGAAAGCGGCAATATGGCAAAACAAAGTATGGTCCGTCAAGATTTATAATCGGTTTTTTGGATCTTCTCACAGTTATGGTGCTTACTAAATATTTTAAAAGACCGGCACATTTTTTCGGTGGCATCGGGTCCCTCTCGTCTTTAGCAGGGTTTTTAATATTGCTCTATATCGCCTCGCTAAGGCTTACCTTAGGTAATATAGGGGGAAGGCTCCCTCTTTTGGTTTTCGGTATACTTCTTGTAATGGTCGGGGTGCAGTTGGTATCGTTGGGCATCATCGGCGAGATGCTGGTTAAGAATACGAACAGTAGTAAAGAATATCTAACAAAAATTAAGAAGATTGTTAAATAATTATTATGAGAATCTGTTATTTTGGTACATATGAACAAAAATATCCACTCAATAGTATTCTTATAAAAGGACTGAGAAAAAATGGGGTAGAAGTTGTTGAATGCCACGAAGCGGTTTGGGAAAAGTACGGAAATAAAACAGGCAGTTTTTTGAGACCGGTGTCATTACTAAAGTTGTTTATTGGGATATTGGTTGCATATTTTAAACTCATTTATAAATTCTTCTGGAATTGTAAAAATATTGATTTTTATGTGGTCGGTTATATCGGCCAGGTGGATATGTTTCTTTTGAAATTTTTGAAATTTCTTAAAAGGGATAAGAAAAAAATAATTTTTGTCCCGCTTTTTTCTATTTATGACGGCGCTATCCTGGATAGAGAGCTCTTTAAAAAAAGCAGTTTGTTTGCAAAGATGCTGTTTTTTATTGACAAATATTCTATGAAATCTGCCGATATGGTTTTTTTGGATACTAATGAACATATCGAATATGTTAGCGAACTTTTTGGAATAGATATAAAAAAATTTAGAAGGTCTTTCGTTGGTGCTGATGAAGACATTTTTTTTCCTATTGAGGCAGAAAAGGACAGACAGCCTTCTCGGCAGTTCACTGTTTTATTTTTTGGTAAATATATACCTTTGCATGGGTTGGAATATATTATAGAAGCGGCGCAACTTTTGCGAAAAGAAAAAGATATCAAAATTAAGATGGTGGGTAGTGGACAAATCTATAGACAAATCCTGGAATTAAATGAAAGATTGAAAAATGAGAATGTGGAATTTATCAGTTGGATTGAGCATGAAAAATTGGTAGATGAAATTAAGAACGCGGATGTTGTTTTGGGGATTTTTGGAGGTACAGAGAAGTCTCTCAGAGTTATTCCTAACAAAGTCTTTCAGGCTGTCGCTTGTAGAAAACCAGTTATAACTGGGGATTCTTTGGCAATCAGGGAACTGTTTACAGACGGGGAAAATATTGTGTTATGTAATAACCGAGATCCGGTTTCTCTTAGGGACTCTATAATAGGGCTATATGAAGATAAATATTTTGCGAGTGTGATAGCAGGGCAGGGCTACTGTCTCTTTAAAGAGCAGCTAAATATTGAGAAAATAGGGGCACATTTTTTGAATGTAGTATTGACTTTGGAGCGGGTTGGAAAATAAGTAAGAAGTAGGATAAAAAATGAATATATATTATTTGACTCAACAATATGGTAACTTTGCAAGTGGCGTGGGAACTTATTCTACTAATTTAATCAATGCGGCAGCAGAACAAGGACATAGAGTTACGGTTATCTGCCCAAAAGAAGAAAAGCGGGAATTTCTGGGTTCGGGTGTGAGAATAATAGAAGTGGACAGGAAAAAATGGGACCCTTCCCATGGAAATTGGTTTACCCTTTCTTTTCAATTTCTTTTTGTTTTGAAGAAAGCGATGAAAGGGGAGAGAATTGATATCATACATTTCACAGATGCAAGGGAATGTTTTTTTTGGAAAATTATAAAAAAAGAGGCAAATATTCCTACTATCGGCACAATGCATGATTATATTTTTATGGAGGCTGAGCACAACCCTTTCTTTTATAAGAAAATATATAATGACTGGTTAAAAAGGTGGTTATATTACAATTTTGTCAGTAGGGTGGAAATGAAAAGTTTAAATAGTTTGGATTGCATAATTGCTGTATCTGATTATATTAAAAAACGGCTAGTTGTTTCTTATAGTATTAAGGCGGAGAAAATCGAGGTAATATATAATGGAATCTCGTTGAATGCCAAAAAAGATAAAATGATTGGCGAGAAGAAGAATTTTATTCTTATTATAGGGAATAATCTGCAAGGAAAGGGAATTATTACTTTATTTAAAGCCTTTGTTCTTATAAAAAATAAATATCCTAACCTCAAAATTAAGATAATAGGAAGGGATATAAATCAGAAATATTTAGAGAAAATTGCCGAAGAGATGGGGATAATAAGAGAAGTTTCTTTTTTAGGAAGGCAGTCTAATGAATATGTCCTGGCCGAAATGAAAAAAGCGTTTGCATATATTATGCCATCCGAAAGAGAGGGTTTTGGTATTGTTTTTTTGGAGGCCATGTCCTGTGGAATTCCGGTCGTCGGAGGAAATGTTGGAGGAACAAAAGAACTTATAAAAGATGGAAAAAACGGATTTTTGGTGAAGCCTCGTGACTTCATGGATTTGGCTAGTAAGATTTCAATTTTATATGAGGATGATGAGTTGAGAGATAAAATTGTCAAAAAAGGCTTTGAGACGGCACAAAACTACTCCATCAGAAAAATGATCCACAAGACCATGAAGATATATTTATCTTTTTCATAATGTGGCACCATATGAGGTGAGATGTTTTTGATATGTATTGCCCTAAATCTTTCTTATTAGATCTATCCGCTGAGTAAGGGCAACAAAAAAAAGAGACTTAATGAAAA
The DNA here is from genome assembly GCA_028691985.1 of Minisyncoccota bacterium. Taxonomy (GTDB): domain Bacteria; phylum Patescibacteriota; class Minisyncoccia; order JAHIHE01; family JAGLIN01; genus JAQUYG01. The sequence goes on along the minus strand of JAQUYG010000002.1, from coordinate 54,080 downwards.
GTCTCTTTTTAACATGTGAGTGTTATAATATCACAGTAGAAACAACGATTACCAATGCGTATGCAAGACCAGCGATTACCATACCGATAACACCAGCAGCAATAGTTTTCTTAGCTGTACCAACCTGGTCGTCATTTCCGGCAGCAGTCAAGTAAAGCACCCCACCATAGATTACAACAAGAGTGGCGATGATTGCGATGAACCCTAAGATATAGTTAGTTATGTTCATGATTGCGCTTTCAATGTCGGTTTCAACATTTTGTGGTGCGTTTTGATATCCCCATCCAGAAGTGGCGTTATTTGCAGCTGCATTTGCCTGTGATGCAAAGATTACTGCATAGGCAAATAAGCTTGAAACTGACAATTTAGTTATACTTTTCATTAATATCACCTCCCTTCGGTTATTTAAAATTAATATCAATATATGAATTTCCTGATCTTTGAAAATTATTTTGCTTGCTTCCGGTTCTAGAGAATGATCTTTACTATGGTACGCACAAAGGCGTATGCTATACCGGCTATAACAAGTCCCATTAATGCAAATTTGATAGTTTCTTTGGCGTTTCTTGCCTGATCTTGGTTCCCTGAAGATGTCAAATATTGGAATCCTCCCCAAATTATAGCAACAACGGCAATCATGCTTATAACTCCTAACAGCCAATCAGTTAAATTTCCTACAGCTGCTTCAAGGTTAGTCGTTACTCCTGCTGGTGTATCGTCCGGCATTTCCCATCCATCTTCCCAATCTGCTTTGATTGTAGCTATTTTTACTCGGAATGAAAACAGAGACGCTAGTGCAAAAACAATGCTTTTATTTATTTTGTTCATCTTTGAAAGAGAAAAATTTTATAATATCCCAGTAACAACTATTCTTACGGTTGCGTATGCTATACCTGCTATTATAAGTCCCATTAAGGCATATTTTATGGTTTGTTTGGCATTTCGGGCTTTATCTTGGTCCCCGCTGGAGCCTACATATTGTAGCCCTCCCCAAATCAGTGTCAATACGGCAATTGATACTATAAAACCCAATAGCCATTCAGTCAGGCTCGTTGACACATTTTCTAAATTACCGGGAAGATGGCTCGGTTTGTCCGGGAGGCTCCATCCAGATGCGGCTAAAGTAACATTTGCCTGGATATTAAATAAAAACACGCTCCAAGCTATTATTTTTTTTGTATTTAATCTTATATTCATATTTATGATGCAAAGATATCATCGATAACGGAAATAATCGCGTACGATACACCTATTATAAATATACCCATAAGCGCATATTTGATAATCTTTTTGGCGGTTTGTGTCTTTTCTTGATCTCCACTAGATCCGACATAATACACTCCTCCCCAAATCAATAATAAAATGCAGAGTGATATTCCGAGTCCTATAAGCCAATTGGTTGCATCCCCGAGGACATCTGATATAGATTTGGTTGGCACTCCCGTAATCGGTGTGAGAGCAGCCGCTGTTATCTCGGGTATTGCGAGAAGAGCAGATATTCCTATTGCGACAATAACAGTTTTTTTAGGTAATATATTTTTTTCCTTTTTGATATTCATTTGGATATTTCACTTTAGAAAAATTTTAACACAATTTCACCAAGATGTAAAATTTTTTAAGAATCCCTTCCGATTACTATCCCATACATAATATTTTCTGTCAAAAATCCGGACATCTTGCTACCTTCCTTCATTCTATCACTTTTCCAGATACTTTGCCAATTTTCCGGCAATTTGATTTCTGATTCGAAATTGCTGCCTACGGAGCCTGATTGTTTCTGAACCATTATTGTGTAGGCGTCGGCTGATTTGGAAAAAGACTCGAAGTCTATTTTGAAAGGAAGCTTGTATTTATAGGTTACGGTTACTTCTTCTTGAGGGCTTACGAACACCCAGTTTCCGAATACGGTTTTTCCCGATTCTTCGAAAATCTGCGTTCCGGAATCCGGTTCAATTCTTATGGTGCTTTCAACCTTTTTGACATCTGAATCAGTTTTGAAATTATCGTAATTTATAGGCGGGGTATACTCTTCTTTTGTATTTCCGGTGGCTTCCAAAAGAATACTTCCTTCGGGAAGATAGACCCTCATATAATTGGCATTTACTCGGTTATACCAGTCATAATCGCTCTTTCCGCCCATGTGTTTCCTATTGACAGTAAGAGTGTTGATGACTGACCCATCTATAAGGATTTCAGTTTCAAGCGAGATATTTTCTTGAATTACCGCATCCGTCTTATATCCGTTTATATTAGAGTTTACAACAGATAAATAGTCTCCATTGGTTTGGATGAGCTGCCCTCCCCATCCCCGTTTTTGCAGCATTTCTTCTATAGCTTCATCTCTGTGATAGACGAGGATATGTTTTTCGCTCAGTGATTCTTCAGTTTTTTCCATGACAGCAAGCAGTTGCTGAATCTTTTCTTCTTTGCTTGAGTTTTCGTCTTTGAAGAGTTTTTCGATCATTATAGGCGCCAGGTCAGAAAGGATTTTTTTGGGTTTGTTTTCTTCCTTATCATAGAGATTTTCCACTTGGTTTTGCACGGCCATTACAAAGTTCTCTTCACTGAGGATGAGGTTATATTCTTTCATTTCTATGGGTCCTGTGATTGCCATCATTTTCTTGATTGCTTCTGGGGTTATCGCGATCACTCCATCGACCGTAGTTCCTCCGGTTTTTTCATAGAAGAGCGCTGCTTTCTGGGCACTAGTCGGGAAGTCTGCAAACCAGTTGGAGTCATGCATACTCCAGCTCGCACTGATTTTTTGGATTGGCATCGGTGGAATGATTTTTTCGGTAAGTTGTCCATCGGGGTTGAAAATTCCGTCAACGGTAAGATTTTTAATCTCTCCATTTGCGATTTCCAGGATTCCGTAACTGCCGATAAATCCTCCGGTAGCCCTGATTTCGCTATTATTTTGGAAGAGTAAAAGATAGGTCTGTGTTTTTTCGCTTCCCAGCATTTTCATCATCAAGGGATAATCTTCGGCGAAATTTGCGAAGTTGCCGGAAATGGAAGGCAGTGTTTTTTGCGCCAGGATTATTTTAGGTTGCATGTCGCTTGGGATGTGGTCGATATCCACTTTTACAAGGTTCTCATTGGCGGCACTCAGATACAGAGAAATCTGCTGAATATTATTTTCTAATTCTTTCAGGAGCTCGGTTTTTGCCGCATTTTCGTCTCTTGTGGCAATCTTTTCTAAAAGTTGACTCATTGTTTTTCCTGCCGCTGACAGATTTTCTCCTGCCTGAGCAAGATTTTGTGCTGTCGATACGGGGGTTTTGACGGGCAGTCCTGCTACGACTTCCCCGATTCCTAAGCCTAACCCGTTGATAGCTTGTCTTGCTTCGGCGAAGTTCAGTTCGGCGGAACTGAAATTTTCTGTCATATTTCCAAAGTCAGAAGCGTAGGCTGAACCTGCTGCTGATTTTATGTTTTCATAGGCAGACATACTGACTCCCAGGACCCGTCCCTTTTCTTCGATTTGATTCTGGATAAAGGAAAATGAAAAAATGATGGAAGGAATCATAATGCAAGATACGGCGAAACGCAAAAAAGGTTTGCCGAAGGCAGTAGATATACTTGCCCTAGAGAGGTGCATGCTTGTTCTGTTTTTTTCTATTCGTGAAGGCTTGATAATGACTTCTTCTCGCGGACTCTGTGTCTGCGCAGCCAGGACTTCGGGTGTTTCGCGGTCTATGATTTTTTCCCGTGCGTCCCTGATCGGCTGTCTTCTTCTTATTTCGTATATGGCTTTCCCTCTATTTGTGACTCTGGTCTGTTTTTTGCCACTAGCAAAACGGCTGAGATCGACTACTCCGCTTACTTTTTTGTCGCCTCTCTGATAGAGAAGTTCGCTGTTATATTTTCTTGGCGTTATGTCCATTAGATTTTTTTGTAAAGCTCCAGTGTTTCTTGGCTCATCTGATCCCAGCTGTATTTTTTGACCTGTTTCATTCCTTTTTCTACAAGTTCATTATACAACTTTTTATCATTAAAAACCATATGGATTTTTTCTGCCATGTCTTGTGGGTTGTCAGGATTGAAGTAGATTGCTGCATCCCCGAGAATTTCGGGAAGGCTGGTTCGATCGGAGGAGATGACCGGAGTTCCGCATGCCATGGCTTCAAGCCCGATGAGCCCGAATCCTTCATAAAAAGATGGAATCACAAATATGCAGGCAGCGTCGTAGAAAAGAGGGAGCTCTTTTTGTTCTATGAAGCCTATTCTTATTATATCTTCCTCTACTCCGAGCTCTTGCCATGTTTTTCTAACTTCGGGATAATAGGGATCCTCCTTTCCTCCTAGTACCAAAGAAATATCTAGGGCATATTCCTTCCTAAGGATTGCGAATGCTCTTATGAGTCCGACAAGGTTCTTATGGTTTCTCCACACGCCGGTATAAAAAAGGAATGGTTTTTTGATGTTATATTTTTGGGCGAGGTTTCTCAGGGCGAGTTCATTTTTTGTGACCTTAAATTGCCCATCAACCCCTTCATAAATGACCGTAATCTTTTCTTTTTTTGTTTTGAAATATTTCAAAATGTCGTTTTTGGTGGAGTTGGAAACGGCAATCACTTTTTTTGCTTTTCTAACTGAAGAAGAGAATACCAGTCGGAAGCCCGCTTTTCGAATCGGTGATTTCATCTTGTGTCCTGGAAAAAAATAAGGGGTGATGTCATGTATCGTGACGATGGATTTTTTGAAATAAAGTATCGGAGAGTTAAAATGTGTAAAATGCATAAGGTCCAAATTTTCTTTATATATGCCTAAAGGAAAAAGCAGCTGTTCCTTCCATCCATACCACTTGGAATTTACTTTCACTTTCTTCACTCTTTCGTTGGGGATTTTAAAACCGTCGAATTCTTCGGGCATCAGGAAAATAACAAACTCATTCGTTTTGTCGTTTTCAAAAATATATTCAAGTAAGTGTCTTATGTAATTTCCTATGCCGGTTTGGGCATAGCCGTACATACGGGCGTCTATCCCGATCCGTTTTCTTTTTTCGTTTTGCATATGATTCAGTCGATTATATAATCAAGCGTTTCTCGTCCGCATTTTTCCCAGTTGAATTTCTCGATTCTTTTTTTGCCGAGGTTGATCAATTCGCTTGAAAGCTTTTCGTCCTGCAGGACACTTTCTATCGCATTCAATAGTTCATCGGTATTATAGGGATTGATAGTGATGGCGGCATTCGCTACGGCCTCTGGGATGGACGATATATTGGAAGTTATCACCGGAGTTCCTTGTGCCATCGCTTCTAGCGGTGGAAATCCGAAACCCTCGTAAAAAGACGGATAGACGAAAAGTCTGGCAAGATTATATAGCGCCGACTTGTCTTTCTCTTCCACGAATCCGGTAAAAATTATGTCTTTCTGTGATTTCAATTTTTCAGGCATGCCTAGAATTTCTTTATAAAGCCACCCCTTGGATCCTGCTATGATCAATTTCATATCAGAGTTTTTAAGAAATCCCGATCGCTTGCTTTCGTCGAAGGCGGATATGAGGCTCTTGATGTTTTTTCTGGGTTCGATGGTCCCAAGATACAAGATGAAATTTTCCGGGAGTCGGTATTTCGTTTTGATCTCTTCCTTTTGCTTCTCGGAAATGTCTTTGGTGGCTTCTGGATTCAGTCCTGAATAGATGACACTTATCTTCTGAGGGTCTATCCCATAACATTCGGTCAGATCTTGCTTGGTCGATTCGGAGACGGCGATAATTTTGTCGGCGCGTTGAGCCTGTCTTTTCGGGTCCATTGAGAAATGCCAGAAATTTTTTTGTTTTGAATAGAACTCGGGATATTTTTCGAAACTGAGATCATGAAAGGTTACAATTTTTTCAGATTCCGGTCCGACGGAAGAAAGAAAGATGTGCGGGGAAAAGAATTTGTCGATTTTTCCAATCAGCTTCTCCATCTTTGGGAAGTCAAAGAATCGAAGAGATGCGTCTAAGGCTTTGTTGGGAACCTTTAGATTTACCACTTCAACATTGGAAAGTTGTGTCCAGTTATAATCTATTCCTTGTTTTTTGAAACCGTTGTAAAAGAGTTTGAAGCAGATGCTCTTATCTAAACTGAGCATATTTTCCAAAAGGTTGCAGGTATATTCCTCCACTCCTGTTTTGCCGCCTTTTGCCAGCATCCTGATGTCTATTCCTATAATCATTTTGCTTTGTTCAGATATCTTTTAAGAAATACGAAAAAAGTTCCTAAAAAAAGTCCTGAAAATAGTCCTGCGAAAACATTAAGCGGCAGATTCGATTTTTTTTCTATAATCACCGGATCGGTTTCTTTGACAGAGAAAGATATCTCTTCTTCACTTTCGGCGGACATCTCATTCATTTTCCTTTTGATGACTCTGTTGATGGCAGATGAAATTTTTTCTGCGCTTTCTGCCGAGTCAGTTTCAAAGCTTACCTCGACATACTGGTTGGACATCTTGTTGGCGGTGAATTTTTTCTTGTAATTCTTTATGTTTCTGAAGCCTGGGTCCATTCTTGCCTCGCTATATATTTCGCTCACGACTTGCGGACTTTTCAGCCACTTTTCGATGTTGTCCGAAACGATCTCTCCAGATTCTAGTGCGTAGTATCCATCATATTTGAACTCATCAGTTTGCTGCGTACCGCTTTTTGTTAGAAAAAGTGACACTGATGCTTCATATCCGGTATAGGCATAGGTGGAAAAAATGAGGGCAAAAAAAGCAGTCAGTGCTCCAGCTTTCAAGATGGTCTTTTGTTCCTTCTTTATGATCCTTATATATTCTGCAAGTTCCATTTTTTTATCGATTATTCTTAAAATTTTCGTATTCTTTATTTATGAAATCATTCATTTTTTTCTTGAAGAGATTCTTGTCGAATCCGAGCGCATGTCTTCTTATCTTTTCCGGATCGAATTTCTTCTGGTCGAATCTTTTCACGGCTTCCATCACGGATGCTGAGGATTGTTCTTTAAAAAATATGCCAGTCTCATTATCGATCACAGTTTCTACCGCTCCCCCGCCTTTATAGGCTATGACCGGTCTTCCTGATGCCATTGCTTCCAGTGGAGTTATGCCGAAATCTTCTTCTGAGGGAAAAATCAGCGCTTTACATCTGGAATAATATTTGCTGGTTTCTTTGTCGCTCAGATAGCCGAGAAATTCGATGTTTTTTTGTGACATCTTTTTTAATTTTTCTGTTTCTGGTCCTTTTCCGATAATCTTGAGCGGAAGTCCCATCTCGTTGAAAGCGGCGATAACTATATCGAATCTTTTATAGGGAAGGGCTCTTCCTACTATGAGATAATAATCTTCGATTTTGTCGGATATTTCGAAGTTGTCGGAGCTTACCGGCGGATTGATGATAGTAGCCTCTTGGTTATAGTATTTTTTGATGCGGCTGGCAACAAATTTGGAGTTGGCTATATATATGTCCGGACGGTCGGAAGAAATTTTGTCCCATAGTCGCAGATAATTTATCCCAAAAGGAAGCAATTTTTTTGTTATTTTGGAATATTTGAATTCTCGGATATGGCGGTGGCAGTCGTCCCAGGCATAGCGCATCGGAGTATGACAGTAAGTGATGTGCAGAGTATTGGGGTTTGTGAGTACACCCTTGGCAAAGCTGTTGGAGTCGGAAAGCACTAAATCATAGGCTGACAGGTCGAATTGTTCAATGGCAACCGGCATCAAGAGAGGATAGGCACGGTGATGCGAGCTCACAAGCGGTACCTTCTGCAGAAAAGAAGTATGAATCGTGTGCCCTTTAAATGCGCCGTTGGTCAGTTTTTCATCGTAAACCATCGTATAAATCGGGGCATTTGGGAACATTTCGCAAAAAGCCTCAAGTACCCGCTCGGCTCCTCCATATTGAACCAGATAGTCATGAACCAGAGCAATCTTCATCTTTGATTTTAATTTATCTAATCTGTATTCATTATCGCAAAAAAAACAGAGAAAGTCTATAAAAGGTTTATGAGATTTGGATAGATTAGGTAATCCGTTGGTAATTTGCTTATAAAGATAAAACTCTTATTTGTCATTTTGAAATTTTGTTATTACAAAGCATTTGGAATTTAAGAAGTCTGATAGTTAAGTATCACATTAGAGTAAAAGCGGGATGTAATGAATATATCGGATCAAGCCTGGCATAACACATAAAAAGTTTGTATAGGTGAAATTTATATGGAGTTTTGTCGGTTAATTATTTAACTTGTCTTTAGATTGACATTTTTGGGTTTTAATTATAGCCTTAATAAAAAATAGAGACACAGGAGAGGATATACTGAAAGCGGAGAAGGGAAAGTTTTTCTTTATATTTATAGCGGCTATATTTTTGTATGGTTGCTTCTTCTTTCTCCCTTTAGAAATGAGGGGTATAAAATACCCACTGTTTCTTTTGGGGGCACTGTCCATGATAGTTGCTTTTTACTGTCTAATGTTTTACTCAGATAGTAAAGACAATGCTATTCGCATAAGGGCTTATTGGATCATGGTTCTTATGATGTTTTTAATGGTCCCTGTTTTTTTTCTTATGTATCTTCATGACCTAGCTACTTTTTTCGCCGTTTTTCAGGCATCCATTTTTTGTATCTTGGGATGCCTGCTACCTCTTGCGGAGATAAGACATATCAGAAAAGATGCATAATTAATAGAAAAACGGATGAGTAAAAAATAAGTATTTTCTATGCGGAAAAAATTCCGCTTTTTTTGTTTTTAAAACATAAAAACAGCCGAAAGATGGCTGCTTTTATTCTAACTCTTATGTTTTAAAATCCTTGTCTATCCAATTCTTCGTTAACTAGTTTATCGGCGAGTTTGTTTTTTTCGCGGCGGATGTGGATGAATTCCACTTTATCGAAATCGAGACATAATTTTGTGACTTCGGCGAATAGTCCTTTCATCTTTTCGTCCTTGACCTTATATTCTCGGTTCAATTGTTTGACGACTAGCTCGCTATCAAGGTAGCATTTCAATTCGCCGCTTTTTCCTCCGACAAGTTCTTTGGCTTTTTCAAGCGCCATCACGAGGGCGCCGTATTCTGCCTGATTATTGGTTGCTATTCCTAAAAATTTAGATCCGGTAAATATATTTTTTTCATTTTCATCTTGGATAACGATACCACAGGCCGCTGGTCCGGGATTATTCCTTGATCCTCCGTCTGTAAAAGTTATAAGTTTCATCTGCTCCTTCTTAGTTTTTTAGATTTTCGATTTCTATCGCGGCGTTGTTCATTTTTTCTTCCCAGTTTTCTCTGTCGTCATCAATGTCATCAAGCATATTTACGAAGATGCCTTCTATTTTGTCGTCGAACTTATTGTAATAGGTCGTCGTTTCTGTCTGGGCGGCAAAAACGCTTATGGCACTTCCCATCTGTTTTTGTTCCTCGATCAAATCTTTTCTGGCGGCAGCCTTGCCGGTTGATTCCAAATAGTAGGAGATATTTTCTTTCTGGTTGGTAAAACTCAAAAAGCTCCAGGCAATTTTCGTGCAGTCTATCTTTGAATTATCACTGTTCTTGACTGAGCAGGAGTTTTGATTAGAAACCGTCGGGAGCCAAACATTGTAAATATTTATTTCTGTTGAATTTTCAAGCTGTGGTAGGGGGGCGATCCCATAATTGAGGCCGGAATTGAGGGCGAGCAGATTTTTTTGCTGGTAGCCGAAGTTAATCATCATAGCTGTTCTTTGAGAGGCAAAATCCTCCAAAGAGCTTTTTGTATCGGTACTATTCCAGGTATAAATTTCCTTTTTCGGATCGGAAAATTCCATAAAAAATTGGATGGCGAGCGGTCCAGGGTTTCTTTGCTGTGTGCCCTCAGTCGTATTCACACCGATCTCTCTATTGAAATCTATATTGCCATCCTCATCGATGATTCTCGCTCCGCCTTGCAACATCAGCGCGGCAAGGATGTCGCAGGATCGGTTGATTTTTGTTCCTCCACCGAGCGCTATGGCTGATTGTTTGACTTCATCGTTGCGACCTAGGATAGTCAGTCTCTTTATGTTCTTTTTGAGGTCTTCCCATGTGGCAGGTGGCGTGTCTATCCCCGCCTCTTTGAACATGTCTTTATTATAGTAAAGGACCAGTGAGTCTGAGTAGGTGGGCAGTGCATAGAGGTAAAGATCATCAACTATGAGTTCGGGCAGGATATTAGCTGGAAATATGTCCGTAATTTCTTCCGAGTTGATCAAGCCGTATTCTTTGATGTATGCTTCATTTCTACTGAGCGGCTCGATCTCGTCTTGATACCTTTTTAACCAATAATTACTGAGCATAAAAACACTGGGCGATTGATTATTGTCGTAGGCTTCCCGCAATTCTTTCTCGTAGGAAGAATAATTTTTTTTCGTATAATTTATCGTGACTTTTACTTCTTGTCCGTTCCAGTCGTGAATCTCATTTTCGAATCTGTCGATGATGGGCTGCCAGTCGTCGGTATTGTCCCAAAGACCCCAGAACTCCAGAGTGACTTCAATGGGACTTTCTTTTTTTGATTCGCCTTCTGGCTTATCGTAGTTGGAAGCAAAAAAGTAAATCGCGGCAGAAATTAGAATTATGACGAAAATAAGCAGGACTATCTTTTTTTTGGACATGGAAGTATTTTATTTTATTTTATAATTCCATTTTAGCCTATTCTTTGATAATTCGCCAGAATAGGATAATTGACCCACAGAGGATCATTATGTCGGCGAGGTTAAAGATGAAGACGCCAAAAAGATTAATGTAGTCAATAATGAAACCTAGATATATTCGGTCGATGCTATTACTTAGAATGCCTGCAATGATAAGGGCGCTTGGGTTGATTATCTTATGGTTGTTCTTATCCTTTCGAAAGAAATAAACATATAGAGTGATAAATAGTAAAATTGCGAAGAATGAATAATATGGGTTTATGTCCATTGAAAAAAGTGAGCCGAAATTTTTTTCTGCCAGCCCCCTATCGTAGAATATTTTTTTCAATATTTGATCTAAAAATAAAACACCCACGATGGCCAACAGGATGGTCCTTGGGTGTTTGTTTTGAAATTTATCAAAAAAAGATAAAAGCATCTTATTTTTCACATTTAATGCAAAGGGTCGCTTCGGGCATAGCTTCCAGTCGGTCGATGTTTATAGGTTCTTTGCAATCAGGGCAGATTCCGTAAGTGCCATCCGCGATTCTTCCCAGAGCCTCTTCGATCTCTGTCAGGTTATCCTCCAGTTCGTGTTCAATAGCTAGATTATCTTCGTAAGTCATTACTTCGTCTGCATTTTCTTCAGCTCCGTCCCCGATCTGTTCAAAAACAGTTTCATAGTCATTTTTGATATTCTCGTTTTTCTTGGCGAAAATTTGCAGCTGGGATTCTATGTGTTGTTTTTTCTCAACGAGTTTATTTTTGAAGTGCTCCAATTGTTCAGATGTCAAACTTGCCATACTTTTGAAATTATTTTTATGCTAAGGCTATTTTAGCATTGAAGACGCTTTTGGGCAATATGCTCAAATAAAAAGCACTTTTTGGATGCTATCGTATGCGTAAAGATATTTTTTGAACAAAAGAAAAGACCATAATAGTTATGTCCTTTTTTTAAATATTTGACTTACTATATGGTCTCTCGATTCCTGTTTAGGTTTCGAGAGATTATGAAATATTTGAAAGTTATTATCTATAGCTTACAAATACTTCATAATCTCAATGACCAAGGGTGGCGGTCATTTTTTCGAACCAATGAAACAAAAATCGTTATTTTTTTTCTACCACTTTTGGGCGTTACTTCCTTTGTTTTTTAATTTTTATTATTTTTTTTATTTTTTTGTTTTTATTTTTTTTGCTGGAAGCACGCGGCTAACAGCAGAAAAAGATTGGATATAAATCCTCCAAGCTTTCATCCAAACTTCTTCTGGCGTTTCTGGTAGTAGTTGTCAATGAACTTCTTACTTACAAGACCATTATAGCATAAAAAAGACCCTCGGTCAATACTGGTAGTTTGGGGCATTTATTGCCTTAGATAAGCTTGATTGTGGTAGTAGTAAAAATGACAACAAACAAAAACAGCTCCCCAATCACAGGGTGCTGCCTTTGTTTTATCAACAGGTTATCCACAATCATGTGTAAAACCGTTGTTTTTACTTGGTTGTAGGAGTTTTTTCTTCGTCTTCTACTGTTTTTGGCTTTTCTTCAGTCTTTTTCTCTTCTTTCTTCTTTTCAGAATAAGGTTTGAGTCCAAGTCTGTGATCTTCCGGTTCAATAGAAATTATTTCGAATTCATAACTCTTTCCAACTTCGATCTTCTTAACTTCTTCTTCGTCGAGCTTAGAGATATGGGCAAGTCCGTGGATATCTTCGTCCAATTGGGCAAAGATACCGAAAGGGTTTACTTTCGTGACTTCACACATAACCTTTTGTCCAACTTGATACTTCTCGTGGACTTTTCTCCAAGGGTCGCTTTCCAAAGCTTTTATACTGAGGGAAATCCTAGCATTATCGATCCCGATAATCTTACACTTCACTTTTTGTCCGACATTGAACAATTTTGAAGGGTCGTCTATCAATTTCCATGCTAATTCCGAGATATGAACAAGTCCTTCAAGACTGTCTTTGAACTTGACAAATACTCCGAAATCAACGATACCGCTGATTTCTCCCTCGACAATATCTCCAACTTGCAATTTTGACACTTTTTCTTTCTCTTCTTCCTCTTTGGTAGCTTTTTCACTAACGATAAGTTTTCCTTCTTCCCGGTCTAATCCAATGATTTTTACTTTTACATTCGTATTTACCATTTGCATTAGAAGGGAAAGAATTTTATTCTTGTCGCCATCGCTAACTCTGGGATAGTGTTCGCTGGTCAGTTGAGATGCTGGCAAAAAGCCGATTATTCCGTTGATCTTAATCATAAGACCACCCTTGTTGGCTTCCAGAATCTTGGTAATAATGATTTCCTCGTCTTCCATTTTCTTTTCGAGTTCTTTCCAAATCATATCCATGCTGGTTTCCTTGAGGGACATTTCCACAAAGCCGTCTTCATTTTCTAAATCTGTGACTGTTGCAGAAATTGGATCTCCGGATTTTAGGTCTTTGAACATGCTCAAACTGCCCAGAATTCCCTTTCCATAGCCATAAATAGCTCCCGTTCCGACAGGACCGAGGTCTACATAAGTGATGTTACTTCCGATTTCGATGATTTTTCCAGTCAGTACATCGCCTTCTTTTGGCAATTTTGGGGCTTCTTCTGAGTTTAAAAGCGCTTCCATTTCGCTTGGAGCTGCTGTTTTAGTGTTGGTGACCATTTTAAAATTCTCCTTTCCTTTGGATTTTCCAGGATTCGCAACAAACAAAAAAGTCAGTCACAAAACTGGATTTGACCTAAGTATAATCCAAAAAAAACATATTGTCAAAGGGTGCGTTCTATGATAGAATTTGATTATAAAAA
>JAQUYG010000002.1:0-40588 GCA_028691985.1 Minisyncoccota bacterium | reverse complement strand
CAATATGTTTTGATGGATCTGGGAAAATAATTTTGATGCAAATAAATTGATGTTAAAAACAATATCAAAAATAAAAGAAGTTATAAGCAAGGATCGTAGAGAAAGGGAGCAGATGCGGTTGCTCTGGCCTTTGGTGATTGTCTCTATGCTCGGGGTTTTTTGTGTGTGGTTGGCGGGAGTAAACAGTAGTCTGCATAAGTTGGGTGGCGTGGGGGTGGACATTACGAGTCTTCCGGAAATGCCAGAAGTTGTCGGCAATTGGAATTTGGATGATATTTTGAGCAAGGCTGAAGAAATTGGGGTGGTGGGTGAAGAAGAAAAAAATCTTTCCTCTTGGCAGGAAGCAGGAGGCGCCTATCTTGATGGGCAAGATATTTTTGGCGAAACGGGAGATTTTTCTTTTTTGAAATTTGTCGGAGTAGAAAAAAAAGAGGATTCTATCTATTTGGAATATGGACATTTTTACAAGGACCTTCCTGTTTTAGATAGTTATCTCATTTTGATTTTTGATGAAAGGAGTGGAGAATTTTTGCGACTTGAAGATAATTTGAAAAAAGGAATCGAGCTTGAGATTGAGCCGAGGGTTTCTCTCAAAGAGGCGGTACTCTTGGCAGAGAAAGGAATTGGCGAAGACGGATATATGTATGAAGATGGCGGTTTGGCAGTTACGGAATATGAAAATGCTTTTTACTTGGTATGGGATATCTTTTTTGCGAAAGAAGAGGATATGACTGAATACGAAGCTTTAATCGGTGCTAAGAATGGCGGATTGGTTTCGGTTGAAAAGTCTGATATATTGGAAGGATAACAGAGCAAGTCAAAAATGGCTTGCTGCGTTTTTTTGCCAATGAGGTCGGTTGGCTTTTGTTTTTGGCTTAGAAAATAATAATGTAAAAATAATATGAAAAAAGATACAGAGAAGAAGGATATTCAGAAGAGTGATTTTGTAGAGGGTTCTGTCGGAAAGGTGCAAGATATCGCAATCGTTGATGAAATGCAGCAGTGCTATTTAGACTATGCGATGAGCGTTATCGTTTCCCGTGCGCTTCCAGATGTGAGAGACGGATTGAAACCGGTCCATCGTAGGATCCTTTATGCCATGCATGATATGGGTTTGCGTCCACAGGCGAAATTTAAGAAATCGGCGTCAGTGGTCGGTGAGGTTCTCGGTAAATATCATCCTCACGGTGATGCCGCTGTTTATGAGTCTATGGTCAGAATGGCACAGGATTTTTCGATGCGCTACCAATTGGTAAACGGTCAGGGAAATTTTGGTTCAATGGATGGTGATAGTGCAGCAGCTATGAGATATACCGAGGCAAAACTCAAGCCGATTGCCGAAGAAATGGTCTATGATATTAACAAGAATACGGTTGATTTTATTGATAACTATGATAAGAGCCGTAAGGAACCGGTAGTATTGCCATCTAGAGTACCACAGTTGCTCCTTAATGGTGCGGTTGGTATCGCAGTCGGTATGGCTACCAACATCCCTCCGCACAATTTGGGCGAGGTGGTGGATGCTACGGTGTATCTTGTTGATCATCCTGATGCGAGCATTGAGGATTTGGCGCAGTTTATTAAAGGTCCTGACTTCCCTACTGGTGGATATATTTATAATCAGAAAGATATTTTACAGGCGTATGCGACAGGAAAAGGCAAAATTGATATGCGTGCCAAAGTGGATATTGTGGAGGATAAGAAGGGAAAATTTCAGATTATCGTTTCCGAAATGATTTATCAGGTTAACAAATCTGTGCTGATTGAGAGGATGGCTGATCTGGTAAAAGACAAAAAAATCGAAGGTATTCGAGACTTGCGTGATGAATCCAATAAGGAAGGAGTGCGTATCGTTATTGATCTCAAGGCGGATGCGTACCCTAAGAAGATTTTGAATCAACTATACAAGCTTACAGATTTGCAGAAGGCATTTCACCTCAATATGCTGGCGTTAGTCGATGGTTTACAGCCACGGGTATTGAACCTCAAGGCTATTTTGGAATATTATATCATTCACCGCGAAGAAGTGGTGCGAAGGAAAACGCAGTATGAGTTGGATAAAGCCAAAGAGAGAGCTCATATTTTGGAGGGATTGTCTAAGGCACTTGATCATATCGATGAGGTTATTCAGACCATCAAGAAAGCTGCTACCAAAGAGAAGGCACATGTCGACCTTATGAGGAAATTCAAATTGAGCGATTTGCAGGCGGCAGCGATATTAGAAATGAGGTTGCAAACACTTTCCGGGTTGGAACAGAAAAAGATCAAAGACGAATTGGACGAGAAGCGCAGGTTGATTGCGGAACTGGAGGCTATCCTTGGGGACAGGAGTAAAATTATGGGCATCATCAAAGACGATTTGGCGGAGGTGAAAGAGAAATATGCGGACGAGAGAAGAACCAGGGTTTATAAAAACGCGATAGGAGATTTTTCTCAGGAGGATCTGGTGCCAAAAGAAGATGTTGTTATCTCTATCACGAAGGCTGGTTATGTTAAGCGGATGGAACTTGGTGATTATCATGTTCAGCATCGAGGAGGCAAGGGTGTGACGGGAGGAAACATTAAGGAGGAAGATATGGTTGAACATTTCTTCATCACTAATACGCACAGCAATATCCTATTTTTCACAAATTTGGGGAGAGTATTTCAGATAAAAGCCTATGAAATTCCTGCCGCTAGTAGAACTAGCAAAGGACAGGCAATCATTAATTTCCTTCAACTTTCACCAGAAGAAAAAATCAGTGCTGTTATTTCTTTGAACAAGAATGGTAAAGAGAAATTTCTTGTAATGGCAACGAGAAATGGTATAATTAAGAAAACAAATATCGAGGAGTTTGAGAATGTCAGAAGATCGGGGCTTATTGCTATAAGCTTGAAGAAAGAAGATAGTCTTATCTGGGTAAAGACCAGCGATGGAGACGATGAAGTTATGGTTGTTTCTTCCGACGGTCAGGCAATCCGTTTTAGCGAGAAAGATATCAGGTCTATGGGAAGGTCTGCTTCGGGCGTTGCAGCTATCAGACTTAAATCGGGATCGAAGGTTGTTGGAATGGGTGTTATCGAAAAAGGACAAGAGAATAATGAATTCGTGTTCTCTATTACTGAGAACGGATTTGGCAAGATTAGTGAACTTAAATTTTACAAGGTGCAGAAGAGAGGTGGAAGTGGGATAAAGACGGCTGTGCTCAACGCAAAAACAGGAAAACTGGTTTCGGCTTACATAGTCAGTGAGGATGACCTCAAAAAAGACATCTTGATAATTTCTAGGAAAGGGCAAATTATAAGAATCGCTTTCGGTTCGGTTGCTAAATCGGGAAGAGCAACACAGGGGGTAAGAATCATGAGGCTCGGACAAGGAGATTCAATCGCTTCCGCGACAACAATATAGGATTTTCAAAAAATTTATCTATAAAAATATGGAAAAGCAACAAAACTCTGTTCCTGTGCAAAAAGTGGGCAGCGGCGGTTTTATGAATCAGGAAGAGGTTATTGATAAATTGGAGATTCATGAGGGAATGGTAATTGCCGATTTGGGTTGTGGCGCTGGATATTTTACGATACCTATGGCAAGGCGGCTTAAGAACAGTGGTAAAGTTTATGCGGTTGATGTTTTGAGTTCGGCAATAGAATCCATCCAGAGTCAAAGTAAATTATTTGGTATATTGAATGTTGAAACTATAAGGGCTAATGTAGAGGTTGTAGGAGGGACTAAGATTCCAGATGGTTCGGTGAATCTGGTCGTTCTTGCAAACATTATCTTTCAGTGTAGTGATTGTGATTCGGTTTTTCAAGAGGCAAAAAGGATTCTTGCTCCGAATGGTAGGGTTGTTATTATAGACTGGATTCCGAAAAATGTGCCATTAGGGCCGAAATTTGAAAATTGCGTATCCGAAGAGGAAGTCAAAAAAATGGCGATAAGAAATGGGTTTAAGGTTGTAAAAAGCATTCCTGCGGGCACTACCCATTACGGCTTTCTCTTTGAATCTGTTTAATTTAATAAATACGGTAAATTTTCATAGAATTTTTATTTATTAATTTTTATTATGGCTAAGGGAAAAATAGTGTTGATTCTGCTCGTACTTATTGTTATTTTTGCCGTGGGCTGGTCTACGGTAGGTTGCGCTCCACTTTCTCAGTGTCCTTGGGAGAAAGGTGATACTGAAGAGGCACCTAAAAAGGTAGCGCTTACATTCGTAGGCGCTATGGATAGTGCCGGATATTGGAAGGAAATTATTGCAGCCTTCAATAAATACGAGGCGAAGAAGAGAAATCTCAATGTGTCGGTGAGGTATGAGCAATTAGATAAGTATACTTATGAAGATGTTCTTCTGGATAAGATGTTAAATCAGGAAAGCCCTAATATCTTCCTTGCTTTCAACACCTGGATTCCGAAATATCGGAACAGAATTATTGCAGCCCCGGAAAGTATGATGAGTATTAACGAATTCGAGGATACTTTTGCTCCAGTGGCTTCTGAGGATTTGATTATTGAGGGAGAGATTTATTCTCTTCCTTTATATATAGATACCTTGGCTTTGTACTATAACAAAGACATGTTTTTAAATGCCGGTTATATTACTGCGCCTAAAACTTGGCAGGAATTTACGGATTATGTCGAGAAACTTACGATTATGAATGAGAAAGGTGGAATAGATAGGCTGGGCGCTACTATCGGCGGAGGCGAAATGGTCAATAGGAGCTCTGATGTAATTATGCTTATGGTTATGCAAAATAATTCTCAATTATACCCAGATAATTTAGCTTCTTTCTCGACTGTCGAAGCTATGACTGCCATAAAATTCTATACAGATTTTGCTAATTCTGATAACAGGTTTTATACTTGGGACCCAGAAGACCAGCAATACTCTATAGACTATTTTACTCAAGGAAAGGCGGCGATGAGCATAAATT
The DNA here is from genome assembly GCA_028691985.1 of Minisyncoccota bacterium. Taxonomy (GTDB): domain Bacteria; phylum Patescibacteriota; class Minisyncoccia; order JAHIHE01; family JAGLIN01; genus JAQUYG01. Next base: position 35,677 of record JAQUYG010000002.1, on the reverse strand, counting down.
ATTCATATGAGATAGAAAATATAGAAAATAAAACCGGCGGGAACTTAAACTATGGCATAGCAGCAGTGCCTCAACAGTATATGAAGGATAGGTTAAACTACGCGAGTTATTGGACTCCCGTTGTTGCCAAAGGTGCCAGTTGTACCAAGGAAGATGGGGTCAGTGTAAGTTGCGAAAGCCTTGCCTGGGAATTTATTTATTTTGCCGCGCAGGCGGAAAATGCTGGACTTTATCTAGAACAAGCGAATCGTCCCGCTGCAAATTTAACTCTAGCTAAACAGCAATCAAGCGACTCTGGTAGTCAAATGGCCCCTTTTGCTTCTCAGGTGTTTACCGCCAAAAGCTGGGAAGATACTGAGAACAAAAAAAATGATGAAGTGTTGATGAAAATGATAGACTCTATAATTTCTACGGATAATGAAGACAAAAAAGACCTTGTGATTGCAATAAGTGATGCTAAAAATCAAATAAAGGAATTAAACTAAAGAAAATCATTGATATATTAGTAAAAAAGCGGGTTTAAACCCGCTTTTTTATTATTTTATGTGGGCTATCCTGGACTCGAACCAGGGACATCGACCTTATAAGGATCGCGCTCTAACCGACTGAGCTAATAGCCCTAAAAAAATAGTACTGTTTAGATAACAGTACTATTCTATTAAAAAAACTACGAAAGGTCAAGCTATATCTACCTCATGAGCACATAGAGATATTCACATACGACATCCCAAGAGCCGCCTACTGGGTCAATGAATCCCCAGACAGATAATACAAAGTCGACAATGAGCCAGGCGGCGAATATAGTGACATAGCCCTTGATGATTGCTGATAAATATGTTTTTGCCTGGGTTCTTTTTTCAACATTTTCTCCTGATGTTACATAAAGGAGGCCGGCAATTATGATTGCTAAAAGTGCTAAAGTCGAAGCTATTCCTATAAGGTACTTCATCGTATTATTGGCAAGAAGAGCTAGGTGGCAAAAGGAGCATTCCCCGGTTTCATCGATGTCTGTGGTTGAAGGGTCATCTATCATTCTTCCGCAGGGAACGAGCCCCCCGCAGAAATCTTCATCACTAAAATCCGCTACGCATATATCATTTCCACCTTCTATTTTCTTGCAGCTGTCGAGTTTGCAAACATCACCCATATTTTCACAGGTGGCAATTTCTGTGTCGTAAATACATTCCCCAGTTCCTGATACTACGCAGGTTCCGGCCATTAGAACCTTGTCAAAACATTGATTATAACAAGCTTCTCCTGGAAAAATTGATGCATTGGAATCGTCGCAGTCATCTCCGCCACAGGCGGGACTGAGTGAACCGTCACCGTCTATGTCGCCCATTTCATTAGTTATTAGGGTCGTTATGGCGGTAACTATTCCTGCTGAAGTTGAAGCATTGGATATGGTGCCATTTGTTGAGCTAGCTAAATCAGTCCCGTGAGCATAAGGTACTCCACCGGTACTTATTATGGGAGATACTATGACATTATTTGCATTGGCAGCAGCGATAGCATCTGTTATAGAGACAGAATCTAATGTGTTGCAAGAATCTCCCAAATATGGACATTCATCGCTCATAGGAACCGCAATTCTCTTGCTGTCGGCTGACCATGGATAATTATTAGCGACCCAGGTAGTGGCAGGCCCCCAGCTTTCACAGTCCATGGCAATTGTTCCATCGACGCAGCTTCCTGTCTCTCCACATGAACCCAGCTGATAAATATAATAATTTACCGTATTGCCTTTAGCCTCTATGCCTGACGCTATGGAAGCAATATTTTCACAAACTGTAGTCCACTCTACACTCATTGATCCTGAAGTATCAATATAAAAAACTACATCTACGGTTCCAGTACAAGCAGGACTGGCAGCCGAGGCTGAATCTGCAAATTTGTTATTGAAAAAAAATAATAACAAGCAAAAACAAGTTATTAATAAGACCCTTTTTTTTATTATTGATATTTTCATTTTTATTCTGTTATGGATATGGTTGTGCTACTGTCTATTCTCCATCCATTAGCTTGCTTGGTTGCGACAATTTCCAGAACTTCTTCTTCGGTTGCATATAGCAAATCTTGAAAATTGCCCTGATATTCCGTTCCATCTGCTCTGATGATTTTTGTGGCATCGTTATTTTCCTGAGTGGGGCTTGGTACTATAACCCCCTTATAAAAATTTTTCCTCACAAGAGCCCTTATCAATAGCTCTTTTGATTGATAGTCAAAATAATTTACATAAGAGCTTATTACTTCGGCTTCCACGGTTTTGTGCTCCTGCGAGAGCGTTGTATCTCTTAACCGCATGATGCGGGTGGCTTCCTCCGCTTGGAATTCGTCGGTCATCATATAGTAGAGCGATTCGGTGCTGGAAAAGTCCCCATTAGTATAGGACTTATACGCAGCAATAAAACTTTCTGCGAACAATCGACCATTTTCTTGTTCCTTCTCTATCGCTTTGGGGCTTACCCTTCTTTCTTCCTCGTTTTTATCTTCTCCTCCATTTTCTTGAGTAGCTTCTCCTCCTCCTTCGCTTTCCGGAACTATCTCATCTCCTTCTTTCTTGAAGAATATCAGTCCGATCAATACAACAGAAAGTAATGTTATTACTAATATGTTTATGAGATTTTTTTTGTTCATTTTTATTTTTTATGACAAAAATCTTTTTTATTAGAGGATACCTATTATTGTTTGCAGTAGGGAGAATGCCAATAAAGATATCCCTAATCCTATTATAGCGCCAGTGATTATCTTCTTTGCGGATTTTATTTTTTCTTCTTCTCCGGCCGCTGTCATGTACATTATGCCAGCTATTATGAGAAAGAGAAGCGCGATGGTTCCGATTAATCCGAGGATTGCTTGTATCATCGTTTCTCCAGCATCGACAATATTGTCTACTGTTCCGGCGAGAGTATTACAGAAAAACCAAGAGTCGGTAGCACAGACGGCAAAAGAGGCTGGCGTTGAGGGAGGGGTGCTTCCTCCACCCCCGCTACACACGCAAGCTTCTTCTGGTGTAGAGCAGGTGGCAGTTCCTCCTGTAGGGCAAGATGTGCCTGTACAAGATCCCTCTGTGCAAATATTGGAGCATTCGTCTACCATGGTACCGGAAGATGTTACTGCCCAATCGGAAGTACATTGATATTCTGTCGTTGAAGACGGAGGAGTCGATGGTGTAGTTGTCTCTGATGCCACAATAATGGTAGAAGACATACACCCATCCGGACTTGAAGGACATCCTATGCCGTTTACTAGTGATATAATCCAAGTTCCTACATCGCTTTCGGTAGCAGTTACTGTATTTTCGCTATCGGCCATCACTGGTCCGGTCATGCTGCTTATCATAATGTCGTCCCATTCGGTTCCAGAAAAACCATCTTTGTAGAGACATACTGAATAATAATCAAGTCCTAGAGTGGATTGTGGAATCCTTGCTTCATATTGAAGAGTATCGCCGATATCATAGCTGTCTTCTTCAAATTCTATTTTTAGTTCACTTGTACATGAATTTACAGAGATTGAGAATGTTACCGTGTTGCTTGTCTGAGAATCTTTAGTGGCTGTTGCCTGGTAGGTTGTTGTAGTAGTAGAAGCGGGTGCGGAATATTCATATTCGCAATATCCAGTTGAGTTAGTTGGGCAGTCTATATTTGTTATAGTTCCACTTCCAGTGGTTTTTGTCACAGAAATGCTTGCTCCGGATACCGGATTCCCTGAAGAGTCTACTACTTGAAAATTAAAGCTTTCTGTGTCTGATGGGACGATAGAAGAACTTACTGGGTTTACAGAAAGGATTATGCCAGTTGCTCCTACACACGCACCAGTAACGCAGTTTGGTGTGCTTCCTTCGCAAAGTGTCCAGTCGCCATTATTACAAGCATAGGATTTTCCAGAATATACTCCGCAGCTAGTTTCGGAAGGTTCACATCTGTGCCATACGCCTTCACATAATATGTCTACTTTTGGTTTGTATGCGTTTTCGCTGATAGATAAGTTGACGCCGGAAGTGCTGGTATATCCACTGTCGTTTGTACTTGTATCGCCATCACTCCAGCCGGAACTTCCATAGTTTGCTTCGAAAACATTTTTTGCGCAGGTATAACCACTCGAAATGCCGCAGGAATCCCAGTTGCAGCTTAAATTGCTACTTGTCGGATTGGCTATGTCGCAGCTAGCATTTATGGTCGAGGTGTCATCACAGCAACTTGTATAATTTGACCCTATATCACTTGATAAGGAGCTCCCATTATTGTCTATAATAGCTCCGTCTCCTGCCCATACGATATATGTCGAGTCCCAACCGAGAGTTCTTTCATCAACTAGGAAAAGTGCACATTCGCCATCGCCGCTTGATGTAGAGGTAATGGCAAATTTTTCATAGGTGTCAATTGCATATGTCCCACTTACTTTCTTAAATTTCCAAATGTTCGGGCTGCCAACTGAGGCATCAAGCTTTACTATTATATAATCACCTAGGTTGGATATAGCTTTTGCTTCTTGTGTTATTTTCACAGTACTGATACAAAATAGACATAAAAGAAAAAACAATAACAATCTTTTCGGCATATTTTTATTTTTATTTTTTAAATGTGGGAAATTTAGGTTAATTAACTTGTAAAATCTCCTCAATCGCGGTTATTATGCCATACGCCATCAATGCCAGTACTATACCGGAAAAAGCTGAAGTAAAGGATTCTTTTGCAGCTCTTATTTTTTCTTCGTTGCCAGCAGATATCATATATCTTATTCCTGCAATCACTATAAATAACATCGAAATGAGCCCGATTATGGATAATAGAAACTTTATTATGACAATAATAGCTTCTGTTACTGTATCCACTCCAGACCCTCCTGATGAAAGAGGGTTACAGACGACTCCTAAACTGGGGTCGCAGCTTGATGCGAGGGCGGTGGAAAATAGCGGCAGAAAAATGAACACAAAAATTCCAGTTAAGAAAATTCCATCCTTTACTTCTTTTAATTTGTTTGAGTTCATTTTTTATTTTTTTTATGCTTGCTTTATTTATGTAGTCTTATGCCATCAGGGCTTCAAATTCTTCTTTTTCGATAACCTCGACTTCTAAAAGCCGCTTAGTTATTTTTTCTAATTTATCTTTATTTTTTTCGATTATTTCAGTTGCAGTTTTAAGGGCTTCATTTAAGAACACTCCTACTTCTTCATCGATAGCTGCTGCAATTTTTTCGCTGTAGTTTCTTTGCTCGTGAATTTCTTTTCCTAAAAATACGGTATCGCTGTGCTCGCCAAAAACGATTGGTCCGAGTTTTTCACTCATGCCGTATTTGGTTATGATACTTCTGGCAAGTTCGCTGGCGCGTTTAAGGTCATTACTTGCTCCGGTTGTAAGGTCTTCAAAAATTATTTTTTCGGCCGCATATCCGCCCATGAGCATTGCCAATTCATCGATAAATTCTGATTTGGTGCGAAAGTTCCGGTCTTCTTGCGGAAGGTTGAGGGTGTAGCCGGCGGCCCTGCCTCTAGATACGATAGAAATCTTATGTATCGGGTCGGTGTTGGGAAGCAAGTGTCCGATTAAAGCGTGTCCGGCCTCATGGTAGGCGGTTATCTTTTTCTCTTTTTCCAAAAAAACTTTACCTTTTCTTTCTGGTCCCATCAGAACCTTTTCTATGGATTCCAAGACTTCTTCATTTTCGATTATCTCTTTATTTTTTTTGGCAGCTAAAATAGCAGCTTCGTTGAGAAGATTAAAGAGATCGGCTCCTGAGAATCCAGGGGTTCTTTGTGCTACTTTCTTAAGATTTATATCTTTTCCTATAGGCTTGTTCTTGGCATGGACCTTGAGGATTGCCTCCCTATCCTTGATGTCGGGTAGGTCTATCATGACTCTTCGGTCAAATCTTCCCGGTCTCAAGAGGGCTGGGTCCAAAACATCCGGCCTGTTGGTGGCGGCGATGACGATCACATTGTCTTTGGTATCAAACCCATCCATCTCTACGAGAATTTGGTTCAAAGTCTGCTCTCTTTCGTCATGCCCCCCGCCCAAGCCGGCGCCACGGTGTCTTCCGACAGCATCAATTTCATCTATGAAAAGTATGCTTGGTGCATTTTTTTTGGCATTTTTAAACAGATCTCGAACTCTTGAAGCTCCGACTCCGACGAACATCTCCACAAATTCTGATCCAGATATATTAAAAAATGGCACATCCGCTTCTCCGGCGACGGCTTTAGCAAGCAGAGTTTTTCCGGTTCCTGGTGCCCCTAGAAGTAAAACTCCTCTTGGAATTCTTGCTCCTAGCTTTTGAAATTTTTCTGGATTTTTCAAGAACTCTACAACTTCGCGCAATTCTTCTTTTGCCTCTCTCGCTCCTGCAACATCTTTGAATGAAATTTTTTTCTTTACATCGCCAGGTTTGAAAAATCTCGCTGTAGATTTTCCAAAGGACATCGCCTGCGTGTTGGCTTGCTGGGCTTTACCAAACATTATATAAAGCAAAAATCCTATAAAGGCCAAAGTGATAATCGTTGGTAGTAAAGCCGCTGCCCACACTTCCGCTGAAGATTTTTGGACTCGGCTTATGGTCAAAGCCACAATCTTTTCTTGGGCCACTCCATAATCTTCTCGAAGCACGGTTTCAAGCGAAGTTTCTTTGTCTTTTGTGACAGTTTCTATTGTTCCATCTTTAAGCTTGATCGTAATATCTTGAAAGTCCTCACCCGTTTTTATCTCAACGCTTTCAACAGCATCTTCTGACACGGATTGTGCGAGTTCACCTAAGGTCACTTTTTTGGGTGCTGTTTTGGATGTGTCCAGAAAACTGAAAAGACTTGTTAATAAAATAAAAAGCAGGACTATGGTAATCAGATTTTTCCATAGGCTATTTTGTGAATTTTTTTTAAAATTTTTCATTTCTTCTTTCTCTTATCGGATTTATCGGCATAAACAAGAAATCTGACTAACCCTAGACAGTCTCATTTATATTAGGATTATATCAGCCAAATTTATTTTATGCAAACGAAATAGTGGGATTTCCCCTCTCTAGAGGAGTCCTTTTGTTGAGTTCGTATAGGTGTCGATAAATGAAGGTATAATGAATATGAGCCCGATGAGCGGCAGCAAAAAAGCGAGCACGGTAATAATTGCAGTATATAGAAAATATTTTCGGGTCTTTTCGGCGGATTTGTATGTTTTTTCGAGGAGTTCCTGGTTTTGTCTGAGAAGCTCAATAATTTCTTCTTCCTGAATCATGTAATTTTCTTGATTTATTAAATTGTATTGTGCCTTGGTCGGTATTGTAGTGCCTCGGCGATGTGTTTGCTTTCAATCCTCTCTTTTCTTTCCAAGTCGGCGATGGTTCGGGCGACTTTGAGAATCTTATAATAGGAGCGGGCGCTAAGGTTGAATTGGCTGACGGCAGTTTTAAGGAGATTTAGGGTCGCCTCATCTACTTGGCAGAATTCTTTCACGACTTGTGAATTCATCTCCGAATTGGAAATAAGTCCGCTCTTTCGGAACCGTTCTTTCTGCATAACTCTTGCTGATTCTACTCTTTGGCGGATTTCATCTGACGATTCCTCAAGTTCTTCGTTAGAAAGTTTGTCAAATTTGATGCGGGGCACTTCGATATAGAGATCGATGCGGTCCAGAAGCGGTCCGGAAATTTTCTTTTGATATTTGATGATTTGTGAGGGTGAGCAGGAGCAGTCATGTTCGGGATCATTCAGATAGCCACAAGGACAGGGATTCATGCTGGCAACCAGGGTAAAATTGGCAGGAAAAGTAAGTGTGCCTTGGGCGCGACTGATGGTAACGACGCCATCTTCCAGTGGCTGTCGCAGATTTTCTAAGATAGTGCGTGGAAATTCAGGGAGTTCATCTAAAAATAATACTCCGCGATGTGAAAGGCTGATTTCTCCCGGTCGAGGAAAGGCTCCTCCTCCGACCAATGCCGGTGCGCTGGCGCTGTGGTGCGGAGTTCGAAAAGGCCGAGTGGTAATAAGGGGCTTGTCTGAAGGGAGAAGTCCGGCGATGCTGTAAATTTTTGTGACTTCCAATGCTTCCTCCTTGGTCATTTGCGGAAGTATGGTCGGCACGGCACGGGCAAGCAGCGTCTTTCCGGTTCCGGGAGGTCCGCTCATCAGCACATTATGTCCCCCGCTGGCAGCGATTTCAAGCGCCCTTTTTACATGCTCCTGTCCTTTAATGAAGGACATATCGATGGAGTATTTCGGTTTTTCGTTGACCTTCCCCAGTCCCAAAGTTCGGGCAGGTTCGATTTTTTCTTTGCCTTCCAGAAAGGAAATGAGCTGGATGAGGTTTTCAATCGGTATAATTTCGATTCCTTCGACTAACCCTGCTTCGAATTCATCCACTTTGGGAACGAAAATCCTTTGATATTTTTTCTCTTGGGCGTAAATTGTGATGGGAAGTATGCCATTGGTATGGCGGAGCTTGCCATCAAGCGCGAGTTCTCCGACAAAAAGGCTCCCGCTCAAATCAGCTTCAATCTGCCTGCTGGCAGCAAGGATTCCGACTGCAATCGGTAGGTCGTAAGCAGGCCCTTCTTTCTTGATATCGGCTGGTGCTAGATTAATGGTAATGCGGGTGGTGGGATAGTTCACCCCGCTGTTCTTGATGGCGGACTTAACGCGCTCTTTCGATTCTTGTACTGCTGTGTCCGGAAGGCCCACTACGACAATATTGCCCAATCCGGGGCTGATATCTACCTCCACTTCAACATTTTCGCAATCCAATCCGATTACTGCACATGAATTGATTTTGGAGAGCATGGTTTTTTAAGGTTAGTGTCTTATAAGACCAAAGTTTCCCTGTGTTTCGGGAAATATTTTTTTAGTTTCATATATAGAGTATGACCGAGAGTATATATAGCAGTGCTATGTGAAGGGGGTAAAAAATATAAAAAAAGTATTTATATCCTTCACCTTTTTTGCCATTATAAAGCATTATAAATAATACGGCGAATGTCATCATCCATTGAATGCTCGCATTGTTTGCCCAGACAATTAAGCATAGCGCAACGAAGCAGGCAGCTTGTGCCAGCCTGTTGTCCCGAGTGTAATACAGCATAATACCGAGAAAAATAAAAAACCAGCCTCCTTCTACAAATAGTGTCAAAGGCATTATGGTTATCAAAATAATGTAATATAGGAGCCGGTCTTTCGTCCCCTGTTTGTGGATTTTTAGCCGGTCGATACAATATATAGATAAAACTGTGAGCAGTATCGATCCAAAGATATTATTTTGTATTATAAAACCATCTGGACGAGGAAAAGTATAAACCAAAGAATATCTTAATATTTCCATGAGTAGGAAAAATACAAAAAGGCGAAATATGTATTTTTTACGGTCGTGGGTATAGTAAAATCCCTCAGCTGTGCAGAATATGAAAAGCGGCAGTGATAATCTTCCCAGCATCGTAAGTAAAATGGGCGCTAAACCAGTATATGAAAAAAACTCATAAATATGATCCAAAAACATAAGCGCTAACGCGATCATTTTTAGCTGGGTGGTCGTAAAATATTTTTTTATGGTGACCATTTTGTTATTTGTTTTTTTATCGGGGAATTTGATTCCCCTCTCGAGAGGGGTGGCGCTGGAAGCGACGGGGTGTGTGGGGACGGTATATTCCAATACAGTATTATTTTACACATTTTCTCTCAAAGAGTCACTATGCTTCTCTGTCCATCTTTTAATTTTCGCCAATACTCCTTCCGTATTTCTCTTAATGTCAATATCTTGATATCTCAAAAATCTGACTCCGAACTTTTCCAAATCCTTTTGTCTTTTTATGTCACAATAATATTTCTCATCGTGACTGACGCCATCAATTTCGATTGCCAGCATCATGTCTTTACAAAAAAAGTCAACGATATAATTTCCAATTGGTTTTTGTCTATGAAAAGCATATCCTTCCATTCTTTTGCTTTTTAAATGTTCCCATAATAATACTTCCGACAAAGTGCTGTGATTTCTCAAATTTCTTGCCAGCTGTTTCAGTTTGGGGTTGTATGGAATGATTTTACGCATAGATGATGTTTTTAACACACCCCGCGCAAACGATATGGCTAAAGCCACATCGGCGCCACCCCTCTTGTAGAGGGGAATTTATTTAGCAAAGTGGTCTGTTATAGCTTCTATAATTGGCCAACATAAAAGTATCGTTAATATAACTAGAATTCTTGTTAGTTGGATCATGGAATTATTTGATTTGTCAGAAGATTCTTTCAGGTCTTCTAAGGAACCTTGCAATTCTTTAATAGCTTTAAGGACATTTTTATCTTCAGGTGATTGTATACTTCTAAAGGGCATATTTTATAAATTATTTTTTCTATTAATTTAGAAAGGCTCTTCCTGATATTCTCTTTGTTTACTATGTCACAATAATTTAATTTTGTTAAATAAAAAAACAGAATTATCCCCTATCCCGTTTTTTGCATTTTGTGTTAAGAATCCCCTCTTTAAGAGGGGTGGCGCTGGAGGCGACGAGGTGTGTGGGGACGATTTTAACTTATAGATTTAATATTACGCAGCGATTGTGTTTATTAAGGTTTAAATCGCCGGATATTTGTGCGCGGCATATGCATTTCTCACAACTTATTTGCACAATTTCACATCCACCACATTCATCTGCAATTCTCTGTTCCCGTTCCATTCATTGACTTCTAATTGAAAAACCACATCCACTTTGTCTCCCCAACGAAGCCCGGTATTGCTTTCGGGCATTTCGTCGAGAAGGTGTCCCAAGCGAAAACCGATAGCCGGGAAATATTTTGTCTCCTCGTTTTCTAAGGTAGTTATGAAACAAACTTTGAGATGGTTCTTATCATTTCCGACCGCTTTGATTTCGTGTACTTCTAAATTTTTCACGAGGAAAGTCGGTTTGCGATTTGCAAAGCCGAATGGTCCGAATTTTTCCAGCGAGTCCAGCAGCTCCCAGTCTATTTTTTCTGTCGGCACTTCTGCATCAATTTCAATGGAGGGAACGAGGTCTTCTTCAGTTAAAATCTCCTCTGCTATTTCGTTCATTTTTTTCTCAAATTTCTTGAGGGAATTTTTCTTGAGCTTAAGTCCGGCTGCTTGCGAGTGTCCTCCGAATTGTGTCAGGAGGTCTTTGCATTTTTCAATCGCCTCAATGAGATTAAATGCCGGAATACTTCTTCCCGAACCTCCGCATATACCATCTTCATCTTCGCGCAAGATTAGAAAAGGACGACAATATTCTTCCGTGAGTTTTCCCGCCACGAGTCCCACAAGACCGATCTTCCAATCTGCGCCTTTCTCAATCACGATTTTAGGGAGGGCTTTTTTCTTATCAAGTCGCGCACGAACTTCTTCCATCATTTTTTCCGTGAGCCGTTGTCTTGTCTGGTTACTCTTTTCTAATTTTTCAGCGAGTTCTTGTGCTTCATCCTTGTCGTCGCTCATTAAAAGTTTGTAAGCTACATTGGCGTGATCCATCCGCCCGGCAGCATTGAGTCTCGGTGCCAGATTGAAAGCGATGTGCCCGGCATCCAGAAGCTGCCCTTTGGCGGATTTTCCATTTTTGTTTGTTTCCATCCCCGCCACTGCTAATAGCTTCTTTATCCCGATTCTCTGAGTCTTGTTGAGAACCAAGAGTCCATACTGTGTGAGTGTGCGGTTTTCTCCTAGAAGATCGACACAATCGGCAACGGTGCCGAGCGCCACCAAATCCAAAAGCCATTTTTCAAATCCCGGTTTCATCTTCTCAAATTTTTCCGGGTAGTTTTTCTGAAGATGCAAAAGGAGTCCTTGTGCGAGCTTGAAGGCTACCCCTACCCCCGCCAATAATTTGAAAGGATATTCGCAGTCCGGCTGTTTCGGGTTTATGATTGCAAACGCTGCCGGTCTTTTTTCGGGAACATGGTGGTGGTCCGTTACGATCACTTCAATGCTCAGGTTATTGATCGCGTCCACACTTTCGACATTGGAAACTCCGCAGTCGACCGTGATAATCAGGTTTGGTTTTCGTTTAGCTATTTCCAAGATAGCTTTTTCCGTGATGCCGTATCCTTCTTTTTCGCGGTCGGGAATATAAATATCAAGAAAATCTTCAGCTTTTTTTTGACTGATGTTTTTTAGGAGCCTTTTAAGTTCAGCCAGCGTGTTTATAATGACAGCTGAAGAAGTTACGCCATCAACATCATAGTCTCCATAAACTAAAATTTTTTCTTCGCTTTCGAGCGCTGCGAAAATTCTTGTTACCGCTTTTTCCATATCTTTCATCAGGTATGGGTCGTGCAAATCAGTCTCGTAATCTGGATTGAAAAATTCATCGATTGTCGTTTGATTACGAAGATTGCGATCCCAGAGAAGCTGAAGCATAATCGGAGAAAATTCCGGAAAATCTTTCTCGAAGTTCTCGGGATATTTTTTATGGGTAGTCCAGCGTTTTTGCATATCAAGATTCTTAGTTGCTAGTACGCTAATTATACCATTGTGCCGGATTAATAAAAGGTTTTGAACGATTGCAGGCGAAGTGTCGGGCGGAGTAGCGGGCTTCGGTCTGCGTGGCTGCCCTATACGATGGAAACGAATGAGTACGGGGCATTTCCGGTTTGGGATAACCGCGCGGGATAAATCCTGCTACTCCATTTTACGATTTTGCTTTATAATATAATCAAATAAATAATTATTTTTTATGAAAATCTCTATCAAAAAATCAGAACTGAAGACCAATATTATCTCTTTTATGCGAAGTTGTGGATATGCCCCGTTCCATGATAGTTATGTCCATATACTTGGTGTAGGCGGATATCCGCGTTTTCATATTTACATCGACGAGCTGGATGAAAAATATGTTCTCAATCTCCATCTAGACCAAAAACGACCCAGTTACGGAACTGAAACTGCGCATAGTGGAGATTATGAAGGCAAAGTCGTGGAGGACGAGGCGGATAGGATTGGGGATGTTTTGTATAGATGAAAATTTTAGACAAGAAAAAACCGCTTATTTCGTTTTTCGCGGTTAATAATTTTTCTCTCTTTATTAATTATCTTTTAATAACGCCTTTGATAGTTTTGTTTATATAATGGTAACAAAGATCAGAAATTGCTACCAGAATAATAGCAAAAACTAACTCAATGAAGAATCCACCATGTAATGTCACAAAGGCAGGTACTAGACTTACAAATATTATATTTATTAATAGTATCAACATAATATTAACGGTATGTGATAATGTTAGTTCTACTATGTTTTTAAAAGCAATATTAATCAATATTGCTAATATCCATATGATAATTATCACTTTGATAGCTAGTGTCAAGCTTAAATAAGTTGGGGAGATGATAATTCCTGATGCTTCTAGGAATATTGCTCTTATAAAGCAACTCAATCCCCATAAGCGCAACAACAGAGCTCCTACCATCCCTTCTCCGTATTCACTGTCAAATTCATATTTAGCATAGTTAAGGTCTTCTTGGTTACCCAGTTTAATCACCTTTTATTTTTTGTTTTATGTATAGCGCATTTTCTCTTTTTTGTCAATTGTTAACATATCACTAAAGCATTGACAAAATACCTATTATTTCATATACTTATATAGCTTAAATGCAAATTTTACAGACTGGATAATCGCCTTGGAGACGCGTTTTTCAAGGAGGAAAGTCCGAACACCCTCGCCTTCGGGCGTGTCGTGGCAGTTGCTAACGGCAACCGTCTTTCGCGCAAGCAAAAAGATAGGGAAAGTGCCGCAGAGACTATACTAGGAAGTTCGCTTCCCAAAGGTGAAAAGTCAATTGGTGTTTCCAATTTATTGGAGGCTACAGTTGTCCCTTGTCGGTGACGGCAAGCGGTGGAAAACCCTGCCTGGTGCAAGAGCAAACTTTCCGTTTTCGGACGGGAAGAAAAAGTAGCTCGCTTGACTTTGTCGGTGACGGCAAAGCTAGATAGATGATTATCGCCTCGGGGAATTTATTTCTTGAGGAACAGAATTCGGCTTACGGTCTGTGAAATTTGTTTTTAAGTCTTGATTTTTTATATACGGCATTTTATGAAAAAGTCCGAACTCTTATTCAATGTCATTTTATTGCCTATAGATTTTTTGATGATCATCTTTGCCGGGATCCTGGCTTATCAGGTTCGTTTTATGCCGCAGTTGGAGGCCTTAAAACCGGTGGGTTTCGAGATGGACCTTGCATCTTTTTTGGAGATCGTTTTTGTTATAGCGCCGATTTTTGTTGGAGCTTTAGCGGTTTTTGGACTTTATAGCCTCAAAAGCGTCCGTAAATTTTGGAATGAGACATTGAGGGTGATCGCCGGAGTATCTGCCGGTTTTATGTTTGTTATTTTTATGATTTTTATAACGCGAGAGGAATTCCCCTCGCGTTTTATATTTTTTGCTTCCTGGTTTATGGCAATCTTCACTATATCTTTCGGGCGTATAGTTGTCAGGTTTATTCAGGGATTTGTGGCAAGAAAATATAAATTCGGTTTCCATCGGTTGGTTTTGGTGGGCGGAAATGGCGCGGTAAAATCAATTCAGGACGAAATAAATAGGAACAGAACTCTCGGATATCGGATAGTCAGAAAGTTGCGGAGAATTGATATTGAATTTTTGGAGAAACTTCATAATGATCCAGGAGTTGATGAAGTAATCCTCTGTTCGACAGATGTGGATAAAGATGAGATTCAATCCCTTTTAGATTTTTGCCGTGAAAAGAACATCGTTTTTAAATTCGTTCCAGATATGTTCCAATCGCAAGCCGCGCTTTTTCAGATGGAAACGATTTCTGATGTGACATTGATCGAGGTGAAAAGGACACCTCTAGATGGATGGGGCAAGGTTATAAAAAGATTTATCGATATCATCTTTTCTTTCATAGGAATTGTGGTATTATCCCCTTTCTTCGCGTTGATTGCGCTAGGGGTCAAACTGGATAGTGCTGGTCCGGTCTTTGTGAAATTAGAACGGATTGGACGCGGTAAGAAGTTCGAGCTTTATAAATTTCGCTCTATGGTCAGAAACGCTCATCAGATGAAATATAATCCGGATGGGACGCTTCGTGAAAAATTTCAGAAACTTAATGAAAGGGAAGGTCCCCTTTTCAAACTCAAGAACGATCCTCGTGTGACTCGCTTCGGTAAACTTCTTCGCAAGACGCGGCTGGATGAGTTCCCACAGCTTTTCAATGTGCTAAAAGGCGACATGAGTTTGGTCGGTCCGCGACCGCATGAACCGGAGGAGGTGGCCCAATATGAGAAGCAGCATAAGAAGCTTCTGACCATAAAGCCGGGAATTACCGGAATGTCGCAGGTAAGTGGTAGCTCGGATCTGGAATTTGAACGAGAAGTGAAGTTAGATGTTTATTATATTGAGAATTGGTCGCTTGTGTTAGATTTGATCATTCTTAGCAAGACATTTTTTATATTTGTCAAAGGAGACAAGTCCGCTTGCTAATGCTTTCAAGAAGAACGGTCCTGACGGGCTGTTTTTTTATTTGCGCTTGTGTTGTATAATGGAATCGTATCGGACTGAAGGTTTCTGTCGTGGCCTGGTTTTATAAATTTTCTCATAATATGAAGCTTGAAAAAGTTGCGTTAAAGATATTCGTTTTTGCATTTTTATTTACTGTCTTTTTTACAGTCTCGACAGCTGCGGTTCAGGCTGCATGCGGGGATGGAGTTATTGATGGTGTAGAAGTGTGCGATATTGCCGCCCCTACAAGTTGCGCGATTGGAGAAACTTGTGAAGCTGGTTGTGGAAACTGCATTAAAGGGCTTATTTGGAACAGAAGGCTGGTTAAGGATAGGGTCGAAGATCTGATAGAATTTATCTTAAGTATCACGGGGAGCGTAGCTCTTCTAGCTCTGATTATTTCGGGCATCCTCTATATAGTTTCAGGCGGAAATTCCGATCTGCAGGTCAAGGCCAAAAAGATGCTCATGTTTTCGATAGAGGGAATCGTAGTAATTCTACTTTCCTATGCGATTCTTGCCGTCATAGATAATCTGCTGGTAAGATGACCTTATTTTTTATAGAAGATTTTTTGTATTGCTTTGCGTGGAGAGTATGTCATACTTATTAAATCTTTTTTTAGTAAAAATATTCCTAGCGATATCTCCAAAATATAGAATTTTTTAGGTTTCTGTATATAGCAATAACAGATTTGCTTGAAGCCATCTTATTTATATAAAACAATGAAAAACAAACATTTGAAAATTGTGCGCCTTGTTCTCTCGTGCGTTTTTTTTATTTTTTTCGTTCTATCTTCTGATTTGTCCTCTGCTGCTTTTAATGTTTCTGATTTTGATTACAGAAGAGAAATCTCAGTGTCAGAAAATAGCGGAAGCAACTTGATTGATTATCAGATTCTGGTTTCTTTAGATACCCAATCTTTGATTTCATCGGGTAAAATGAGAAGCGATTGTGGAGATGTGCGATTTATCGACAGTACTCTTTCAAACGAGCTTAGTTATTGGATAGAGTCCGGTTGTAACACTTCGAGTACTAAGATCTGGGTAAAAGTCCTTTCTCTTGCAGCTAGCTCGAATTCTACTGTGTATACATATTATGGTAACTCAGCTGCCACTTCCGCGAGTAGCGGTTCCGGGACTTTCGTTATGTATGATGGTTTTGATTCTAACTCTGGTTGGTCTGTGGCAAGAAATTTAGATATAACTTGCACTTCTGATTGGGATAAGAGGGGGTATATAATTGGATCCGGTATATATTCGACGGGAAGCAGTTCGGCTCCTTTGAGTGAGGATATCCACGGAAGATCAGGTGGTGCGTTGGTGATATATGCGAATTGTGGTGATGATTATGCGGTGAGTAAAAATATTGGGGTTTCAGGATCTTCTTATAAGGTGACTTTTTATTATTCTACTCCTCATCCTGTATATTATCATGATATAAACCCGACAAGTCAAGCCCATTATTACTATGGTTTTGGTGGTTCTTATACGGAAATGCCTAATACAGGCTCATATTATAATTGGACAAGAAGGGAAATTGCTCCAACATCTCCTACTATCCAATTTCGAGCCTATGACGGGGATGGTGTGGAAGTCAATTCAGTAAGGACATATGTTGACGATTTATTAGTTAGGAAATATGTATCAAACGAGCCTTCTGTATCTCTGGATCCGGAAGAGCCTACCTCTGTCTGTAATGATGGAATAAAGACTGGAGCTGAGGTCTGTGATAGGTATGATGGATGCGCTTCTGGCGAGATATGTAATTCAGGTTGTAGCGCTTGCGAGTGTGCCATAACTTGTTCTACCGAGGGGTTTGAGTGTGGCACACATGAATTATGCGGTATTAGCATGTCATGTGGAAGTTGTTCCGCAGGCTCTTGCATAGCTGGGCTTTGTGTAGATAATTGTGGCAATGGAGTCGTAGATTCTGGAGAAGCTTGTGATGGTTCTTTAGGTTGCGCTTCTGGCGAGACATGTAATCCGGGTTGTAATGCCTGTGAGTGCTTGAGCTCATGTTCTGTATCAGGGTATACTTGCGGCGATTATACTTTTTGCGGAATCGGTGTAAGCTGTGGAACCTGCTTTAGCGGACAACATTGCGAAGGAGGAAGTTGTGCTGGTGATTATTGTGGAGACGGTGTAGTTTCGGGAAGTGAAGTCTGTGATCCTGATAATCGTGAAAGCTGCCCTGTTAACGGAGAAATTTGCAGCTCTAATTGCAGTGGATGCGTGGAAAAAATAAAATATTTTGACACTGATGTCGGCGAGGCCATCAATGAGCTTGTCCTGACACTGCTGAGATATGCTGGAGGACTGGCCTTTTTGCTTTTGGTAGCTGCGGGAGTTTATTATATGGCGGTGGGAAACAATCCGGAGATGCAAACAAGAGCAAAAAAGATGATAACTTATATTTTAATGGGGCTAGTCATAATCATGATTTCTTATGCTATCTTGGTAGCGATAGAAGATGTTGCGGTTTGATAATTTATGTGTAATTTAAAAAAATGAAAATATTGATCTTAGGTGCGAACGGAATGCTTGGTCATGAACTTGCCGAAGCATTCTCTGATAGGGGCAAATACGAAACTATTTTATGGGATCGTGGTGAGTTGGACATTACTGACAAGGAAGATGTGAATAAAAAAATTAGCGAGATGAAACCGGACGCAATCATAAATGCTGCTGCCTATACAGCCGTTGACCAGGCAGAGAGCGAGCCGGACCTGGTTTATAATATAAATGGTTACGCAGTGGGCTATTTGGCGTCTGCCTGCAAAGATAACGGCGCACTTCTCGTCCATTTTAGTACGGATTATGTTTTTGACGGCGAGAATCATATGGGGTATAAGGAGGATTATGCGACTAAGAATCCTGCGACCGTCTATGGAAAGTCTAAGAAGTTAGCCGAGAAACTGATTGAAGATATCGGTCCGAGACATTATCTCATCAGAACTCAATGGCTTTTCGGCAAGTCTGGAAAGAACTTTGTGGAGACGATGATCCGTCTTGCGAGCGAAGGTAAGGATTTGAAAGTTGTAAATGATCAGTTCGGAAGCCCGACTTATGCCAAGGATCTCGCCTGTCGGGTGCGCGATATGATTGAGGAGAATCGCGAATCGGGGGTCTATCATGTTACGAATTCAAACACTTGTAACTGGTATGATTTTGCCTTGAAAATATTTGAAATGACCGGATTTAATCCCAATGTACAGGCAGTGAAAACGGAAGAATTCGCCGCTGCCGCTAAACGCCCGACTTATTCTATGCTCATCAATACAAAACTCCCGCCGCTTAGGTCTTACGAGGAAGCATTGAGGGCTTATCTGATTGAAACAGGGAGAATCAAGGAATAGCGAAACTTGTTTAGTTAAAAGAAAAATGAGGCAATGAGCCTCTTTTTTTGTAACTTTATTTTTGACATGATATCTCTCTCTGTCATTAATTCTGGAATTTCGATACCTTAAAACACGGAATATTGTAAGCTTTTGCATCGCGGGAACCTCTGAGCGTAGGAGCCGGTCTCCAGACCGGTTCCCGCTGGTTCTATTTCAGACAAAAATTTTCCGTAATACAACTAACAAGGTAATAAGATTTTTTTTATGAATTTTAGAACCCTTTTTTAAAGGCATTGTCATTCCAGAATTTTGGTACTCCAAAATATCCGGAATTCCGTAACTATAGTTTCTTAAAACCTCGCGAATTCCTGTGGATAACTTTTGAATGGATACTTTACAAGAAGTCTTTTTGCTTTAAAATGGGCAAAATATAAATCTCTTGACAGTTTTTCGTCTGCTGTTATAATGGCGTACAAGTTAATGAAATCTATGACAACTTTTAATTCACAATGTAAAGTTTTTGAAAACAACCGAACCTTCGGTATGTTTATGATTGTGATTATTACCCTACTAGTCGTTAAGTAGCTTTCTTTTGGGTTAGAAAACATGGTTCAAACCAAAAGAAAGCCACTTCATAGAAGTAGGTTTTTTGTTACTTAAAATTTGTTTTTTGCCCTTATCTCAATTCTAATTATTGGCATGTGGATAAAAAACAAAAACAGTTTTTTAAAAAAATATCAGGTGAACGCAAATGTCGTCCAGAGCAAACATCTCTGGAAGCGACCTGAGTCCGCACAATGGACTCTTATAACATTCGATGATTAGTCTTTGATTACCAAAGAAAAGACGATATGACTCAAAAGGTTGTGTCATCGAATGTGCGTTTCACCTTTTAAATCCCTGCTTTGCAAAAGATTTATTTTGTAGGCAGAGATTAGTCTTTCAATTAAAAACGGATTGGAAGGTTATAAAAATCAAAAGAGGGTGGGGGGCTATAAATGAATTTTAAAGAAATAATAGGGAAATTTGCAGAAAAAATGAATCTTTTCGTAGGAATAGCTATGGGACTGTAAAATTTCTCCAATCTATTTTATTATTAATTTTGAGTTTTTGTTTTGCATAATATATGATATTATATTTAACAAAGTCTCAAAAGCTTATTTTGCCAATTGGTAAAAGTTTTTGGACATAAAATAAAGGAGTGACAAGATATGGAAAAAAAGTTAATCAGTGTTAATCCGAAAACTAATAAACAAAAGAAGAGAGTAATTGGTTTAATGAAAAAAGAGGGAATAGAACCTGTGTCTTTGTCTGGGAATTTAATCTTTGTTGTTCCCTGTGATTTTATTAGAAAGATAGTGAAAGATGTAAGAGGCGTAGGAGTAAAAAAAACCGATATTCGGTTATATTCAAGTGTAGTTATGGGAGGAGTTGTTTTTTCTCTTCCTAAAAAGTCTTTATTTTAAAAAAATAGAAAATAAAGACAAATTTAAAAATAATTTGTTTATATATATATGCTCAATCAATCACAAAACATTATTATTAGCATTATTATTATCGGGGCTTGGCCCGGTGGTTTTTGATGCATCAAAAACTTTACCAGGTTAAGCCCCGACTTTACGAAGCCGGGGTTTTAAAATAAAAATAAAAAAAGATTTGATATTGGAGGAATTCCAGATGGTAGTTGGGATTAATATTCCAAGAGAGAAAGAAAAAGCTGCTAATGAATTGGCAAAAGACATGGGATTGAAAATTAGTGTGCTTGATGTTGGCTATGAAAACGAACTCGTTGTTTCTTATCCAACTATTGGTTTAAGCGGAAAAGAGGTTGCCGCTATTGATAACATCTTTTCTACATTAGGAAAAGAGATATTCCCTCCCCAAACCTAACATGGTTTGGGCTTTTTTCTTTTTGTAGCAAAGTGGAAGGGGTTCTATTTGGCGTGTCATCCTGAGGCATAGCCGAAGGATCCCGATATTCAGTTTTACAGAGCTTTCTCACGGGATTCTTCACTTCGTTCAGAATGACAGATAAATTATGTATATGCTGAACTAGATTGAGCATTACAAAAAAGATTTGTAGTTAAGATTCCTGATATCAATTCCCTGCTTCTTTATTTGTTGACAAAACCTTTATTTCTGCTAAAATCTATTCAAGTAATCAAAGTTATGAACATATCTAATCCACAATTTGTTTCTGTCGAGACAAATCGGAAAGCCGATAGTGTTTTAGCTTTGAACTTAAGCCTACTACTTGTTTAGCTTGCTTTTGAGTTAGCTCGTTTTTTAAACGCGAGGAAATCAAAAGTGAGCCATATCAGATGGTAGGTTTTTTTGTTGTCTGAAATTTTTAAGGATAGCTTCTGTGCGTAAGATATTATTTGCAGAAGTCATCTTCAAAAATGTAAAAAATTACAAAACGAGAAGGTGACGATTGAACATTAAAAAACGGAAATAAACAAAAATAAAAAGAAATGAAATCGGAGGAAAATTTATGGATGTGTTCAGTGAAAGAAGGGATCGATCTTATGTTGAACCCATGCAGAATAAAAAAGTAACTATTTTTGACACAACATTGCGTGACGGAGAACAAACCCCGGGCGTATCCCTGACTTCTACCCAGAAGCTGGAAATTGCTCATCAACTCGACAAACTCGGGGTAGACATAATAGAAGCCGGATTTCCCATATCTTCAGAAGGAGATAAAGAATCCGTAAAATCGATTTCTAATGCAGGGCTTGATACCGTAGTATGTGGGCTTGCTCGTGTACTAAAAAAAGATATCGATGCCTGTTTTGAAAGTGATGTTGGCCTTGTGCATACCTTCGTCCCGACCTCGGATGTACAGCGGATCTATACCATTACAAAGAGCCAGGAAGAAGTCATAGAGCTGGCCGTGGAAGCTGTCCAGTACATCAAAGACCACGGGCTGAAGTGAATGTTTTCTGCAATGGATGCCACCAGAACCGAACCTGCATATCTCATAGAGGTTTTCAAGGCGGTACAGGAGGCAGGCTGCGATATCATTAACGTGCCAGACACTGTCGGAATCATGGTTCCATCTGCAATGTACAGACAAATAAAAGACATTGCAACCGAAATAACAATTCCGATAGACGTACACTGCCACAATGATTTCGGGCTTGCAGTAGCAAACAGCCTTATGGCAGTTGAAGCCGGGGCATCTCAGGTGCAGGTCACTATAAACGGCATAGGAGAAAGAGCAGGAAATGCTGACCTTGCCCAGACAGTGATGAGCCTGACATCAATTTATGGTGCAAAAACCAATATCCGGACAGAATACCTTGTAGAAACCTCGAAAATGGTCGAAAACTACACCGGAATTAGGCTACCGCCGAACACTCCTGTGGTAGGCCAAAACGCCTTCTCCCATGAATCGGGAATCCACAGCCAGGGAGTACTTGAAAAATCCGACACCTTCGAACCAGGTATAATGACCCCGGAAATGGTCGGGCACAGACGGCGCATCGTCCTTGGAAAGCACACAGGCAAACATGCAGTCAAACAGTCCCTTGAGTCTGCTGGCATAAAAACCAATGAAAAGCAGCTCGACGAGATTGTGCTCAGGATTAAAGAAATCGCAAACAAAGGTAAACAGATAACAGATGTCGATCTCTATGCAGTTGCCTCTGCCGTGCTCGGTAAAGCAAGCTCTGATGAAGAATTTATCAAGCTCAAAGAAGTATCCGTCATGACAGGAAACATCCTAACACCTACGGCTGTGGTCAAGGCTGATATCGACGGAAAAGAAATCATTTCAGCAAAAACCGGAGTTGGCCCTGTAGACGCCGCCCTCAGCGCCGTAAGGGATATCCTCGGAGAAAGCAACCACTTCAAACTTCAGGATTTCAGGATCGATGCTATTACGGGAGGAGCTGATGCTCTTGCCGATGTGTACATAGGTCTCGAAAACGAAAAGGGCAGGATTGTAACAGCACGGTCCGCAAACCCGGACATCGTTATGGCCTCTGTAGAAGCCCTTGTAAACGCTATGAACCTGCTGTATAAAAAATAAGAAAAAAGCTAAGAAACAAAAAAACAATAATTAGGAGGTGATATGAAAAACAGGGGAAGAAAAATATTCAATCCCCTTTTTATTTTGCCATCTTTTCTTGAGATGATATACTAAGCTTATAAAATATTATTCGCATGTTTAAGAAAAAAATAGAAGAATCCTTTGTGTATCTTTATGAAATCAGGAGACATATCTGGTTTTCTGTTTTCGTGTTTTTTTTGGCTACTTTCGGTGGTTATTATTTTGCGCAGAATTTTCCTGTTGAAACTCAGGCATATCTGAACGAGATAAATGAATTTTTCGATTCAATGCAAGATGAGACGGTTTTTCAGATGTTTACTTCTATTTTTGAAAATAATGCAGTTGCAATGCTGAGAGTGGTTGCAATGGGAATGTTTGCTGGGATTTTTTCTATATTTTTTCTTTTGAGCAATGGATTTATTCTCGGTTTAATGTCACAAGTCCTGACCCAACAGATTTCTTGGTTTTTTCTTTTTTCTGGGATACTCCCCCATGGAATAATTGAACTTCCTTGTATGTTCATCTCGGCAGCAATCGGTCTTTCCATCGGAAAGACAGCACTTAAGAAACTCTTTGGAGGAAAAGTGAATCTTACGGCAGAACTTGCACGCGGCTTGGAATTTTCTGTGACGGTTATCATCCCCTTGCTTTTGTTGGCAGCTTTCATTGAGGCATATATCACGCCTTTTATGATGGAAGCAGTGGTTTTTATTGAACAGGCGTTATAAAAATGACATTGTCTCTTCCCCCTTTATTTTTCTAATAAATCGTGTATAATGCTTGGGTAACTGTCTGGGCCTGTAGTAAAGTGGTATTACATCGCATTCGCATTGCGGAGGCGCGAGTTCGATTCTCGCCAGGTCCACAAGATACAAACAAAGAGCTTCCGAGCTCTTTTTGTGTTATAAGGATAGGCGCGAGAAGTGGTTTTTAAATAGACTTGGGTTCTATCCGTGATGCAAAAATAATTTTGTGTGTCGATATTTTGAGGTTATAATTAAGATAAATCGTAATTTATTCTATGGAGAATAAGAAAATACATATGGGGAAAATCATTTCTATTCTGGAAAGAGAATATCCAGAACCCAGGACTGAGCTTAGTTTCGAAACTCCTCATCAACTTTTGGTTGCGACCATATTGTCGGCGCAGTGCACGGACAAGCGAGTTAATATCGTAACGGAAAAATTGTTTAAGAAATATAAGACCGTTCAAGATTTTGCGAATGCGGATCTGAAAGAATTTGAGTCGGATATCCATCCTACGGGATTTTATAGAAACAAAGCAAAAAATATCATCGCCGCCTCCAAAGTGATTTTTGATAAATTCGGTGGCAGGGTTCCAGATAATATGGATGATTTGATAGCGCTTCCGGGTGTGGCGCGCAAGACTGCTAATGTGGTTCTTTATGAAGCCTTCGGTAAAAACGAAGGTCTTGCGGTAGACACTCATGTGATAAGGCTTTCCAATCTGCTCGGAATCGCCGCAGGCGTGGATGCTAAAAAAATCGAAAAAGAATTAATGGAAAATATAGAGAGAAAAAAATGGGGTGAATTTTCTAATCTACTTATTTTGCATGGTAGAAATGTGTGTGTCGCTCGAAAGCCCAAATGTGAAATTTGCAAACTCAGCAAAATTTGCTCCTCTGCTTCTGATCCTAAAAAATGAGAATCTGTAAAATGAAAAAACAGCTTTTTGAAGAGCTGTTTTTCTATATTAAGTTCCTTATATTTATCCGATGTCCTGAGCTTCTTCATAAGCATTAATTTCAGTTTCGTTCACAGTGTCTATGTCTTCCCAGTTGAGCCCCAATCTTTGGAAGGCTTGGATGGTCTTAATCCATTTTTTCTGTCCATTTTCAATCTTATAGACTTTAGGGTCCCCCTTCTCTCTTACAAGTTCAACATCTTCCATTGAGTCAAGAACCTCCTCTGACACTTCTACTACATCTTCCAATTTATTTTGATAAGATTCAAAAACCTCCATATTAACTATAAGTTTCTTTCTTCCGTTATTGGTGATGTAATAGATATTGCCTTCACCGTCTTTAACGAGTCTGCTCTCCTCATATTGTTCAAGGGCAGTGTCTTCTTCCTCTTCTACTTCTTCCCACTTGAGTCCTTGCGCATTAAAAGCTGCTACAGTAGGCACCCAAATTAGTTTTCCGTTTTCAAGCCTATAAACTTTTTTATCTTTCTTGCCCTTGATAAGCTTTGTTTCTTCTCTTATACGTTCTTTGACTTGTTTTATCTCGTTGGCAGAAACGGTTTTTATATCCTGCCATTTATATCCGAGCGCTTTAAATTCATCAGAAGTTCGAATCCAAACTCTTTCTCCATTTTTAATTACATATACTTTGGAATCATCTGGAAGTTTTATGAGAGTTCCTTCGGGAAGTGTACTTGAGACATTATCCTCATCTCCATCTTTTTCGGCGTTTTCTTCCTGTTCTTTTTCGACACAAACCCCTTTGCTACATTCGCCTGGGCATTCATAATAAGTTGCATACCAAGCATCATTTTTGCAAGTATATTCTAAAAGTTTAGTATCGGACAGACATTTGTCGGAATTATTAAAAGTTCCGGGATGTCCTGTATCGTAGACAGAGCCTCTCTTGAAATAATTTATCCCATCAGAGTCTATGCATTTGGCTATAGAGGTCTCTTCTTGATCTTCTTCGGCTTCTACTTTGTAAATATCAAGATAGAAACAACTGAGTGCTTCAATCCTTACTTTGGAAGAATCTGGTGTGTAGTTGATTGTTTTTGTATAACCTTTTTCTGCTGGCAAATCATACTCTTCTTTCAGTTCCCATGTGCCTGAAGAAGATAATTCGTATAGGTTGAATTTAGGATGATAGCACATGCAACTCGCGCACGAATCAGTCTTGACCTTCAGGGTGATTTCTTCTCCTGATGTGACAGTATAATATTTGTTTCTCGCGCAACCTCCCCAGATGAACCAATTGGCATATCCTTCTTTCGTTGTCGGATATACTCTGCCCGCAGAGCTAGTACAACTATCTACATCAGCATAATAAGGAACAATTTTCCCATCCTCATCTACGATTGAGGTTCCTTCTTCAGTGGCGATAGAGCAATTAGTGCTGCTACAAGTTTCAGTATCTGTAGTGTCTGTCGTTGCAAAAACACTATTAATGCCCAAGAATATCGTTACAGAAGAAAGAGCTAGAGCTAAAAAACTTTTATTGATATTTTTCATCTCATTGGTAATAATAAAAAATTAAAAATTTATGTCTAGAGGAACCTTTTAATCTCACATATTTTTGTTTTTATTAAAATGGTTAAAGAAAGGGCAAATCAGAAAGAACAATTTTTGAAAAAAAATAAAAAGCAGCCTTGTGAGCCACCCTTTATTATTTTTATATCTCTATTGTACTCCTATTTTTGTGTTTTGTCAAAGGCTATTATTTCGGTATATAATTAATCACAGTTTAATTACTATTTTTTAACACTATGAAATTTCCGGATCTTAACTTAGGATATGTTTTTAATTACAAGAGCTACATAACGGAAGAAGGTATAATGTTAACCTTTTTAGGAGGGTTTGTGAAAATCTTGTTTGGTTTTGATCAGATAAGGGAAATGAGGAAAACGCGTTATTTAGGAGGTAGGATTTCTTGGGATGTTCTTAGGTGGGGAAAATGTCCTAAATGTACAGAAGTCCTTTCTGTACATTTGGATAAAGGCGTTTTTCTAAATCATATGATAGTCTTTGATGATCTAGAAAAGGCAATCGCGGAGATAAGGATATTAGGTATAAAAGTAGATTAATATCAGACTAGGACTATTTCACCCAAAACTTGTTTTTATCTTTCAAATCCTCTTCTTCTTTCTTTTCTTCTATTATCTTTTCGCTTTTTTTGATGTCTTCTAATGATAATTCGTAAAGCTCTCGTACTCTATCTTCCAGATGTTCCCGATCGTTTTTGTCTGTATCTTCTATAATCTCTGCCAGTAGTACTTTTAGTATGGCTCCAACCTTGGGACCAGGCTGGATATCCAGGAGATTCATGATGTCTTCTCCGTTTATCTTCAACATCTTGGGAGAAATCGGATCTTTACTTACTTTCTCGATCAAGTATTCCAGATGTCTTAGTTTATAGGGCTTTGCTTTAGGAGTTCCGCTTCCTAATCTGTCGGCGATGCGCAGATCCATAAGGTCCTTAAGATTCTCTTTTCCTACCCTCTTTATAAGTCTTCTCACTCCCGCTTCTGAAACTTCGCCCGTGTTATAGTAGAACATGTGATTTTTGACCAAGAGAGAAGTATTTTCTATCGTCTTGTTTGAGAATTTAAGGCGTCTTAGAATCTTTCCAGTTACTTTTGCTCCTACGAAATCATGGTTATAAAAAGTACTATCTTGCCCCTCTCCTGCTTTTGTCTGTGGTTTGGCAATATCGTGGAAGAGTGCCGCCAGTCTGACTTCTAGTTTCTTACTCGGGCATTCTCTTAATGTTCTTATTAGATGTTCATAAATTGTGTAAATGTGATGTCTGTTCTGTGTCATTCCTATCCCTTCTTCTAGCTCGGGTATCACGAATTTCAAAATCCCGGATTCTTGCAGAAGCTCTATACTTCTTGCGGGGTTATTCGAGAGTATCATCTTTTGGAATTCATCGCGTATCCTTTCCTTGGAGATATTTTCAATGAGTGAAGCGTTTTTTTTGATTGAACCAAAAGTAGCTTCCTCTATTTTAAAGTCTAGTTGCACAGCAAATCGGATAGCGCGAAGCATGCGAAGGGCGTCTTCGGAGAAACGTTCGTCTGGATTTCCTGCCGCGCGGATTATTTTCTTATCAAGATCATCTTTCCCGTTGAATAAATCTACAACTTCTTGTTTTTCGTCTTTTTCCCTGAGCGCCATGGCATTTATCGTGAAATCGCGGCGTTTTAAATCTTCACTAAGGCTAGGTGTGAATTTTACTTTATCAGGATGTCTCCTGTCTGTATATTCTGTCTCAGTCCTATAGGTCGTAATCTCTACGGTTTTTAGGCTTTCTTCGGCTGTTTCTTCGTTAATGACGGTTACGGTACCAAAATTATTATTGTAGAAGCTATGTGGAAAAATCTTTTGGATTTCTTCTGGCACAGCGTCAGTTGTCATATCCCAGTCTTTGGGAGTTTTTTTCATCAAAAAATCCCGAACGGATCCACCTACGATATAGGCTTCAAATCCGGCGTTTCTGAGTTTTTCGGTTATAGATTGTATTTCTTGGGGTATTTTCATAATTTGAGTCTAGCACATATTTTGAAGTTATCAAATCCCAGGTTGACTTTGGCGCTCGTTTTGCTATAGTTGAATATGTTATCTATTCTGGTTCTCGTAGTTCAATGGATAGAACGGAAGCCTCCTAAGCTTCAGATGCAGGTTCGATTCCTGCCGGGGACACATTTGTGAGATTTTTGTCGAGCGTTTTTTTTGGGATCGTAAAAAATCCTTTATATAAGACAAAAAGAGAAAGCAGAAAAAGTGTTTTAACCATTTATCTATTTACTTTTTGCAAGAATAGGTTATACTCTTTAAGTAATTTGGGCCTGTAGCTTAGTTGGTAGAGCGCCTCCATGGCATGGAGGAGGTCAGGAGTTCGAGTCTCCTCAGGTCCACATACGAAGAGAAGGTTTTCAAAGACTTTCTTTTTTTATTGATTTGTTGTTTGTTTGACTAAAACGCTTATAAGTTGCATAATAGTTATATTATACAATTATAATATATAAAAATCAAGTATAGTTTGTATTATAAGTCGAAAGAGCATAATTTTTAAAAACAAATGTTTCATGTGAAACATTTGTTTTTTTATTGTTATTTTTGGGCCCTTTATTCTTTTATTCTTTTCAATAATCTCGTTACCCAATTGTCTTCTTTGATTTTTAATAACAATAGTCCAATTACTATCCAAAATATAAGTTGTCCTTGCTGTGAAGTTATAAAATAATGATCAAAGAGTCCTAAGAATATGAATCCTATTAAAATGCAGAGCAGGATTCTTTTTAGAGTTTTCTCTTCCTCTATTGTTTCACGTGAAACAATATTTTTGAAAGAATAAGGTGCTGTGCTTATTATTATTAATAAGAATATAAATAGCCCAATTATTCCTGTCTCTGACGATATCAATAAGAAAATATTATGAGCTGGCTGGAATTGCCAGGATTCAATGTTATGATTTATGTTTTGCGTTGTGAGAAATTCTTTTATCTGAAATATAGAAGTTCCTGGCCCTGATCCTATGATGGGGGTGTGCTGAATTGTTTCACGTGAAACATTATTAAAAAATACCCTGTCATTAAATGTATTGTTTTGGGGCAGAAAATTTTCAGTGACATTGATGTTTGAATGAGTTGTATCTTGAAAAATACGATTTATGAATAAGTATCTGTTTGTGGATATTAGAA
Organism: Minisyncoccota bacterium; assembly: GCA_028691985.1. Taxonomy (GTDB): domain Bacteria; phylum Patescibacteriota; class Minisyncoccia; order JAHIHE01; family JAGLIN01; genus JAQUYG01. The sequence goes on along the minus strand of JAQUYG010000002.1, from coordinate 6,439 downwards.
TAATAAAGAAAAATAAAGATATGAAAAGTTCTTTATTCTTATTTAAAATCCCTGTAATTGTTTCACATGAAACAATTATTTTTTTATAGAAAAGAGTAATAAGGATTAATAATGACAAAAAGAAGGCTATCCAGGCTGATCTTGAAAAAGAGAAAGCTAATGCGAAAAGTTGGGCAGAGAAAATCAATGTCCAAAACAGTGAATTAAAAGGTTTTTTGTGTTGTTTTTGCTTTATTTTAGGGGAAATGCTACTTGACAAATAATGATATTTGTGTTCTTTATATAGGAATAATGAAATAAAAAAGGAGAAAAATAAGAAGCTGGCTAGGATATTAGGGTGGGGGAGGGTACCATAACTTCTAACAAGCTTTTCTCCGCTGTATGAGATAACCTTTGCTACTCCAGATCCATCTTGAGACAGGATTGTTTCTCCAGATATTTTATGAAGAAATGGGGCTAAAAACAATGATTTTTGAAATATAAACTGATATATGGCTATTATACTTTGAAAAAATGCGGAAATTATTATGATATATAGGGATGAGATGAAATATTTCTTTTCGCTTAAGATTGTAATAATTAATAAGATCAGGGCTAGCATTTCTGCATATTTCAAGGATCTAAAAAAAGAAATCTGCCAAAAACCATTGTTCATAGCAGTGCTTATAAGAAGCCAAATACAGAATATGCTTATATAGGATAATATTTTTTGTATTCCCTTGTCTTTTTTTATTTCAGATAAAGCTTTTTTTATAAGATCTTTATTAAACAGCCATAAAGATAATATACTCAATGATAAGAATATGTCTGAGATATACAAAAAAACAGTTCCGTATTCTGTAAAAGATCCGGTATAGAAAGAATATTCCGTCAGAAAAACTTTTCTACCTTGAAGGGGGATTGATAATAAGAAAAAGTAGAAAAAATATCTATAAAGATTCTTTTTATTGATTGAAATCATATAAAAGTATTACTATAATTAAATACTATCAAAATGTCTTATATAAAGCAATTTTATTACGATATCGGATAACCGATGATGCGGTTCGGTTTATATTTTTGCTTTTTGCCTTCTTGTTGTATAATCAATATAGAGAATTATTTCTATATCTAATATCTATATGATATGAATGAAGATATATTGAAGAAAATGGGCATTGCTATCATTACTTTTTTATTGATATCGATTCTTGCTTTACTTTTATACGCGAGCTTGCGTAACAGAGGCTATGATTATAAAGATGTTTATGGTATTTTCTCAATGAAAAAGAATTATGTTCAGCCTGCCTGGGATATGCCGGATTGGGTTATTAATGATTGTAAAAAAGATGTAAGTACGAGATGGATATATCGTTGTGATTTAGATTTGTTTCTCTATGCAGAAGGGGCATGGGAGACCACTGCTACTTATTTGGATTATAATGGGAATGATCTTGCTGGTTCTTGCGGTCCTTTTCATCCAAGCGATGCTTGTCGTAAATATGAAGGTGAATGCTCTAAGATGGAAATAATTTGTCCTCAAGGATCTGCGTCTCTAGTGACAAATAGTCGAGAGTATAATAAAAATGATATTGTAAAAATTAATTACAATATCGATTATTATATTGATAACGATGTGGATGTAAGTACATTTGTCGAAAGAATAGATAATAATGGTGGATGGTTTTTTTATAGTCCTATAGATGTGGAAGTCCCCAGAGGAGCCTCTAATTATGAAGTTAATTTTGGTGCCGAATGGATCGGGAATGAAGAAGGTGAATATAGAATCGTTCTTGTTGACAATCTCATGAGGGATCTTTCGAATTGTGATAAGGCTTCTGGTGCGTGTGGTCCTAAGATATATTATTCTGATACTTTTGAAATTTTTGCATTAGAACAATCTGTGGGTAATTGTGCTGAAGAAGGGGAACCTATATCATCTTTAGATTTATCATTACCTACCTCTGAATGGAGAGACTGCTGCGATGGGTTGACTAAAACGGCAACTTATGCGTTTTTTGATAATACATGTTACTCTAGAAGTCCTGTGGTTTGCACTAAATGTAATAATGGGGAGTGTGGTCCGGGGGAAGATGCCTGCAATTGCCCGCAAGATTGCGAAGAAGAGATCAGTGTGTCAGATTGGCGGCTTTATGAAGATGAGGTCTGCGGTTTTGCTGTAAGAATTCCAGAAACTGTTGGTTTTAATAAAACTGGGGAAAATACCGGTTATTGGTTTGGTAAAATGTCCATACATATGCAAGGCGGATATTTTCTGAATTTCAGATGTGCTGAACGAGAGGATATGAGCATTTATGATAGTTTTTATTGTGATGACAATATAGGGGGAGATGAAAGGTGTGAATTATATATGTGGGGTAATGAGAAAATTGTTATTGACTGGGATTATGAAGAAAAAGATTCTAGGGCCATTGCCAAAATTTATAAGAATGAGGACACTTTTGTTATTATAGATATTAATAGTCCTCCTAGCAGTGACGAAGTAAAAGCGAAATTTTTGAAAATAGGACAAAGTTTAGAGTTTAATTAACAATTGACTGTAATATAAAAAAATAACCCCAGTATAGCTGGGATTATTTTTGATGTTTCTTTTTTAATCGTTTATAATTTTACGAAGTAGTTTTTTCTCGGGGACTTTCTGATTATGATCTTGTCTTCTTTATTGATTTTGATTGCCTTTTGTCCATCAGCTATTACATAAGGCAGATTAAGAGAATTATGGCTGGAATCTGTGACAGATACGCTGGCGGTTGCTGGTAATATCAGTGATTTAGCAATCGGAAGTAATGAGTCTGATTGGAAAAAGGCGTTATTCGCGATGAGGCTGAGGGCTTCGGTCATCAGTATGGGTCCTCCTGCGTTTATATTATAGGCAGTTGAGCCGGTACGGGTAGAAACTATTATTCCGTCGCCAGCGATATGGGTTTTTAGATTTCTTTCTGGCGTTTTTATCTGTAGGTCGAGGTATACGGTGCGGTTTATACCACCTATTGAAATCTCATTCAGGGCATCTAGCGTTGCAGATTCTTTTTTCTGCTTTTTTATTTCCGCTTGAATACGGGTTTTTTCTTCAATCTTATATTTATTCTGGATGATTTTTTCAAGAGCTTTATCGATTTCGTCTTTTGATATTTCGCACAAGAATCCGCGATGGCCGAAATTTATCCCCAGGATCGGAACTTTTTGATCGGCGAGGAGATTGGCAGTATAAAGTACAGTCCCGTCGCCTCCGACAGAGAAAGCCATATTAATTTTCTTTAAATCTTTTTCGTCGGGATTCAGGAGATGTTTTATTTTGTATTGATCAAGTTTAGTCGCTATTTCTAGCGCATATGATTTATTTTGCGGGTTAGTCTTAGAGTTGTAGAAAATGGCAATCATTTCTTATATGTTTAGGATTATATGTTCTCAAGCTTCCGTATCTCCGTGGCTGAAGATATGCGGTGCAAGGTGTTCGCCTTTGTCCTGTATAGGAATTTTTTTCTGTCGATGAATTTGAGTTCGAATCCAGCATTCCTCATATAGCTGCTGTATTCTTTGGAAATAGGATCTCCGAAATAAACGGTGTTTGTGGTCTTGTCTGTCAGATTACAGCTTTTTTTTAGATGTTCTGGCCAAGCTGACTCGGGCTGGATGTCAGTCGCGGTGAAAATCTTGTAGGGTTTGGAGAATTTTTTCTTATCCAGGAACTCCTTAAGTCTCTTTATCCGTTCCTTGTTGGATAGGGGGTTATTTTTGGAATCAGGGTCAGATTTTCTTATTCGCTGTGCCGATCCGATACAAAATACGACCTTATCGTTTTCTTTAAAAATCTGCTCTATCATTTTTTCATGTCCGCGATGCTGGGGCTGGAGTCTGCCCAGAAATATGCCGATTCTAATTTTTTGATCTTTTTTCATCTTATTAAATTTGCGATATATCTTTAAGCTTATTATAAGTCTAGTTTATAAAGGGATAAAAGTCTATTTTTATATTCATCGTGCAAGCAATAGGTTATATGTCTAACATAGTTTATATTTCATTTACTCTTTAAAGAAATTTCTTTGATAAAAAAGAAGATCGAATAAAAAATAAGGGGAGGTGAGGGTCTGAAAGGAAATGCATGCTCTTTTGTGAATTTTGTGTTACCTTTCGTTATTCCGTTTGTAGCAGAGATTGAAACGATTCCACCAGCAAAGGCTTTTTTATTATTTTTGTTGCTTTAATCGGAGCGGTGATAACTTTTAAAAAAGGGCAATAGTTATTAGGACTGTAAAAATGTTGATGGTTCTAAAACCCTCCGGCTTTAGCTTGATTTTATTTTTGGAGGTAAGGCCATATAGCAGGGATATTTTACTGAGCAGCTTCGGTAACTAATATTTTGTTATATGAAAGTAATAGAATTTTTTATAGCATTTTTGTCTTTGACTCATGCGCATTTATATGTTAAAATTCAATGCAAAAATATAAGGGGGTGAAAAAAACGGAAAACATAAAATGGAGAATGTCGTTTATTATATTATTAATAATAATGGCGGTATTTATGTCTGTGGTATTTATTTTGGGGGTAGAATTCCATAAACCCTCTTTTGCCATAGCCATATTCATTATGGGGCTTATTGCTCTTTTTAAGCTGCTTGCCTGGGAAGAGGATAGGACCTTCACCGAAACGGTGAAAATTTTTATGAAGTTTTTAAAGAAATAAAAAGACTTCTGTGTGGTCTCTTAGTTGAGATCATCTTTTTTTTGGTTTTATTTTAGTCTTTGTGGGTTTGATAAGCATAAAAATGGTTGTGAGGCGGTTGATGTTTGACATAATCGAAAAACTGTGATAAGATGCAGAGTTCAAGTTGTTTCTTTTTCGTGAAAGCAATTATTATTACATTTTGTGTTTAACATATTTTTACAGATAAAAGTAAACGGGCTAGAATATATAAAAATCGGCAGTATTTTGCAGGGCTAAGAAGTAAGAGCGTTTCGGACACTCTCTCCCCGAATTGTTTTTGCTTCTTTCCGGCTCTGCAAAATTTTGCCGGTTTTTTATTTTGTCTTAAAAGTGATATAATAAAAGTGTAAAAATAAAATCATAAATATGAATCTAATAGAAATCGTAAAAAATCTTCAAGAAAATGAAAGACTTACATCAGGTCACAGGTTGTGCGCCGGTTGCGCTGAGCCGATTAATTTGAAATTTGTCTTGTCGGCAATCAAGGAACCTTTGGTCATTATCAATGCAACCAGTTGCCTGGAAGTGGCAACGACGATTTATCCTTATACTGCATGGAAAACTCCTTGGATCCATAATGCTTTCGAGAATGCCTCGGCGACTGCGAGCGGAGTGATTGAGGCATATAAGACGATTCTGAAAAAAAAGCCGGAAGACAGGCCGAAGTGGGCAAAGAAAATGCCGAAGAATGTGAAATTTCTGGTGGTCGGTGGAGACGGTGGCACCAATGATATCGGATTGCAAAGTCTTTCTGGGGCGTTGGAAAGGGGGCATCAATTTCTTTATGTTTGTTATGATAATGGTGCATATATGAATACGGGTAATCAGAGGTCGGGAGCTACTCCGCGCGGAGCGCATACTACGACTTCGGTGGCGGGAAAAGTGCAACAAGGCAAGAATGAATATCGAAAAGATCTACCGGCAATCATAGAAGGTCATCATCTCGGTTTTGTTGCACAATCTTCTATCGCGCACTTCGCCGACCTCACGGCAAAAGTGAAGAAGGCGATGGCGACCGAGGGGCCATCGTTTATAAATCTCATCAGTCCTTGCCAAAGGAGCTGGGGATTTGATCCGTCGCAGACGGTTCAGGTTGCAAAGATGGCAGTCGAAACAAATTATTGGCCGCTTTATGAAGTTGTTGATGGAAAATTTGTTCTGAACTATGTGCCAAAAGAAAAAGTGCCGATTGAAGAGTGGTTTAAGATGCAAAAGAGATTCAAACATCTTTTGAAACCGGAGAACAAGAAACTTCTAGAAGAAATCCAGAAGCACACGGATGAGAGATTTGAGAAGCTGAAAAAGAGAGAGGAATGCGGATATTAATTTTTTGCTTATTCCTTTCTTACTTCTTAAGAGAGAGGGGTAATAGAAGCTTAGTTCTATAAATTTAGAATACTTGAGGCCGTTTCGAAAGAGGCGGTTTTTTGTTCTATTATATCAACAGCTAGCACATTTACGCTTTAAACTGCTTGTTTTAGTTAGATAATACGATATTACCTCATTTCGATTCTCCTCTCAATAGAGGAAACTTAATTCGGATATATTCGGATGAAAATATGCTTCGGGAAGTGTAAGTGGGTCAGAGTTTTAAGCATAACGAATATAATGCATAATTTATGCGTGGAGTAGCAGGTTTCAACCTGTGCGCGCGGTCGTCCTAAGTCGCTAAACCCTTCGCAATCGCCCGTTCTATTCGCATAGGATAGCAGCGCAGGTTGAAAACCTGCTACT
>JAQUYG010000028.1 GCA_028691985.1 Minisyncoccota bacterium | reverse complement strand
ATAATCAAACGGTATATCGAAAAGAACAAACAGGAAGAAAAACGGGAATACTTGGACAGATGGAATGACGGGGAGGACGAAGTCCGTTAACCCTCAATTCCACCGACAAGGTCGGTGTGTAGTTTAAATATGGAGTAGCAGGGTTCAACCTGCGCTGCTGCCTCGCGCGGGATGAATAAACGCGTTCGTCGTATTTTTCGGCTTGGGAAAACCGCGCGGGATAAATCCCGCTACTCCGTGATGGCAATCGATTATTTCGAATATATAATTTCTCTGGCATGGTACGGGGATTTCGGATATTTTGGGGTACCGAAATTCCGGAATGGCAGACTAAATATGTTACAGAATGCGGCAAGGACAGCCCTTTTGATACTGTAAGGACTGTCCTTTTTTATACGTGGAGTAGCAGGTTTTAACCTGCGCTGCTGTCCTATGCAATAATAGCGTCCTCATAAATGCGCGCGGGTTGAAATCCGCTACTCCATAATGCCGTTTTGTAGTCGTGGAGTGATGTTAATATATTTTTTAGAATATAAAATTTATATAGCATAGTACCGGGATCCCGGATATTTTGTAGTAACAAAATTCCGGAATGACCTTTACTTTGTTGTTTCTTGCTTTTAAAGGTAAGAGTATTATATTTTGTGTTGTTTTTAAAAAACTATTATTTCTATATTTTCTGGAATTGTTCTATAATGATTATATAATACGATAAAGTCACGACAAATGAAAAGAGGTAAAGGATTTTTTATCGTTTTGGATGGGATTGATGGATCGGGAAAAGCTACGCAGACGGAGTTGTTGATTCAAAGGCTTAAGAAGGCGGGTTACAAGACTGGTACTATAGATTTTCCGCAGTATTATGATAACTTTTTTGGCAAGCTTACTGGGGAATATTTGACAGGGAAGCTCGGCAGCGTGGATCCCAAGCTCGCTTCGATACTTTATGCGCTGGACAGGTGGGAGTCAAAAGGAGAGATCGAGAAGGCCCTTAAAGAGGGCAAGGTTTTCGTTTGTGATAGATATATGTCGGCTAATATGATTCATCAGGGCGGACGTGTTCCCAATGCTAAAAATAGAAAAGAGATGATGGTCTTTTTGAAGAAGATGGAATTTGAAATTTTTGGGATTCCTAAGCCGGATATTGTTTTGTATCTCGATGTGTTGCCAGAGGTGGGGAGAAAACTAGTGGGTAAGAAAGATTCTAGGGCTTATACGAAGGGTAAGAAGAGGGATGTCCATGAAAGCGATAAGCAGCACCTTACAAATGCCAGAAATCAAGCGTTGCGGTTGGTGAAAGAAAATGATGACTGGAAAAAGGTAGATTGTATGAAGAGCAAGGAGATTTTGCCGCCGGAAGAGGTGAGCGAACTGATTTGGCGGGAGGTGGAGGGAGTTTTGGGGAAGTGATTTTCTAGGCGAAAGTATTTTGGAGTAGCGGGTTTTAACCCGCGCGGTCGTTACAAGTTAAAAAAAAGCGTTGTATGCTTCTTATTCTCTCCGCGTAGGATAGCCGCGCAGACTAAAGTCTGCTACTCCGTGTAAAAAAGTCATTGCCTTGAATAGTCACGGGATTCCGGATATTTTGGAGTACTAAAATTCCGTAATGACAACATAAAATAGATAAAAAAATCTTTATGCCCAAATATTTCTTATTATTTATATTATGTGTTATAATTATTCCTAAGGTATTCAAAAAGTATTTGTATTGTGAAGATTTTCATATATTTTAAAAAAACAAACATGAAAGTTCTCATGTTTGGCTGGGAGTTTCCTCCATTTAATAGCGGGGGTCTGGGGACTGCTTGTTACGGAATTACTAAAGCTCTTTCTGAAAAAGGCGTTGAGGTTAATTTTGTCCTGCCCAAGAGCACGAAGGTTTCGGAGGATTTTGTAAATATAATTTCCGCCAATCTACCACAAACAAAAATAACGCTAGTGGATTCTCTGCTAACGTCCTATATGACCAATGAAACTTATTGGAGCGTGTTTAGGTCCACCAAAAGCCGGGGATTTTACAGTTCAAATTTGGTGGGGGAAGTGGAGAGATATGCTGCGATTGCGCAGGATATCGCCGCGGAAGTCGATCATGATATTATACATTGCCATGACTGGATGACTCTGGCGGCGGGAGAAGAGGCGAGGAAAATCTCGGGTAAGCCTTTGGTATCACATATCCATTCGACTGAGTCGGATCGCAGCGGTGGGCAGGGAATGAATCAGGTTATTTCTAAAATTGAGCGCGAAGGGATCAGGAGTGCGGACAGAGTCATCGCCGTGAGCAAATTCACGAAAAATAAGATTGTAAGTAGTTACGATATAGAAAAGGAAAAAATCGATGTGGTTTATAACGGGATAAATAAAAGTGATTTTGAGAATAATCTCGACGCGACCAACCCGTTCGGCAAGAAGATCGTCCTATTTTTGGGAAGACTTACACTGCATAAGGGCGCGGACTATTTCTTGCGTAGCGCGAAGAAAGTTTTGGAGAAGAATAAAGATGTGGTTTTTATAGTTTCCGGCGGGGGAGACATGGAGAGAAAAGTTATCGAACTGTCTTGCCAACTCGGTATCGGAGACAAGGTCCTTTTTACAGGATTTTTGCGGGATCAGCAGTTGCAGAAAATATACAAGATGGCTGATCTTTATGTTATGCCCTCTGTTTCTGAACCGTTCGGCATCACTCCGTTGGAAGCCCTGGCAAGCGGAACACCGGTTATGATTTCCAAACAGTCCGGCGTGAGCGAAGTGCTCCATCATTGTCTCAAAGTGGATTTTTGGAATACGGACGAGATGGCTAACCAAATTTTGGCGGTTTTGGAAAATCAGGAATTGGAGGATTGTTTGATGCAAAATGGAAATCGAGAGATAGACGGACTCAATTGGGGCCGTGCTGCGGATAAGATTTTGGGGATATATAAGAGCTTGGTGCCGGCAGGGACTTAAGGAAAAAGGAAAAAATTGCTTATTCCCTTTCACCCCGACCCTCTCCCGATGGGAGAGGGAGAAATACATGTCGGAGCGAAGAATTTTGTTACTATGCGGGATATAACGGGATCCTTCGGGGTACCTCAGAATGACAGATAAAAATGATAAATTATTTATTCCCCCCCCTTTTTTTATTTATAAAAAAATAACTTTACAAAAGTGCCATCAATTTGCTTTTACTTTCAAGTTCATCAACCGTACCGGATAAAAAAATATTCCGTATTTGATATTGGCAATGATCACAATTATTTTGATGTCGGTGGGGCCAGTGATAAGAATAATGAGGTAATCATGAAGAAGATTGCGCAGAAGTGTTATCTCCCTGCTAATAAAGTTCTTTTTGATCTTATCCATCGGCATCCGGAGTTCAAGGTCAGTTTTTCTTTTTCGGGTGTCGCGCTGGAGCAGATGGAAAAATATGCGCCGGAGGTGATAGAATCTTTCCAACGATTGGTCGATACGGGTAATGTGGAAATTTTGGATGAGACGTATTATCATTCGCTGTCTTTCTTTTATTCGAATGACGAGTTCGTTGAGCAGATTAAGATGCATCGCGACAAGGTTAAGAATCTTTTTGATTACGAACCTCAGATTTTCCGTAATACGGAGCTGGCCTATAATAACGAGCTGGCTGTTTTGGTTGAAAAATTGGGCTACAAGGGGATTATTGCCGAAGGATGGGATTATTATCTGAAGGGCAAATCGCCAAATTTTGTGTATCGTCCTTATAATACCAAGAAAATAAAGCTGCTTTTAAAAAACTATAAACTTTCCGACGATATCGCTTTTCGTTTCAGCAATCGGGGCTGGGAGGAATATCCTCTTCACGCGCCTAAATTTGCCGAGTGGGTTAATTCGGTGAATGGCAACGGACAGACGATAAATCTTTTTATGGACTACGAGACTTTCGGGGAACATCAATGGGAAGATACGGGGATTTTTAATTTTCTGCGTGCTCTGCCGGAAGAAATTCTCAAAAATCCTGACAACGATTTCAAGACGCCTTCCGAAGTAGCTGACGCTTACGAAGTCCGCGATGAACTGGATATGCACAATATCGTCACTTGGGCGGATACTGAGAGAGATTTGAGCGCTTGGACGGGAAATACGATGCAGAAATCGGCGCTTAAAAAAATATATGAGATTGAAGACGAGGTGAATGCGCGGGAAGACGAGAAACTGAAAGACGAATGGCGAAAATTACAAACTAGTGACCACTTTTATTATATGTGTACGAAATGGTGTTCGGACGGAGATGTCCACAAATATTTCAGTCCCTATGAATCGCCATATGAGGCTTTTATCAATTATATGAACGTGCTTAATGATTTCAAGATGGTTCTAAGCGGGGAGAAATGATTTTAATGCTTAACTTTGATAAATATACTGACTTGTGAATACTTCCACCTCGCCCCGACCCTCTCCTGCTGGGAGAGGGGAAAATTCACAAAATATATTTAAAGGCATCAGTTTTGATATAGATAACTCGATATAAATAAAAACAAGATATGAAACCAAAAGCAGATATGCTATTCGAGGCTTCTTGGGAAGTTTGTAATAAAGTCGGAGGAATATTTACTGTCCTGAGTTCCAAGTCCAAGCAGATACAAAAACACTACAAGAACCGATATTGTCTGATTGGTCCGTATTTCGAGGAGGCTAGTCGCAGCTATTTCGAGGAGAGTACGGTGCCGGCAGCATACAAAGATATCAACGAAGAGTTGAAGTCGTTGGGAATTGTTTGCCACTTTGGGACTTGGTTGATTGAGGGCGACCCTTCTGTTATCTTGATAGATTTCGCTGGATATGGCTTCCATATGGATGAAATCAAGAAAGAATTGTGGGACGGATTCCAAGTGGACTCTCTGAATGCGCCTAATGATTTTAATGAGCCGATTCTTTGGAGTTGGACGGTGGGAATTCTGATGGAAAAAATCAAAAAAGTTTATGCTGACAAGGTAATAGCTTTTCACGCGCATGAATGGCTATCGGGAGCTTCCGTACTTTACATCAAAAAGAATAATTTGCCGGTTCCGACTACTTTTACCACACATGCCACTACTTTGGGTCGAACTATCGCTGCGAGCGAGCGTGACCTTTATGCTATTTTAGATCAAATCAATCCGGAAGAGGAGGCGCGCAACTGTGGTATTATAGCTAAATATAGTGTCGAGAAGTCCAGCGCACAGGCGGCGGATGTTTTTACAACTGTCAGTCAGGTAACCGCCTTGGAGGCAAAGGCTTTTCTTGGGAGAGAGGTGGATGTGGTGCTGCCGAACGGTTTGGATATGTCGGAATTTTTGAGTTTCGAGGATCTGACTCAGAAGCACAATCTATACCGCAATCGCCTTCGAGAGTTCGCGCTTTATTATTTCTTCCCTTATTATTCTTTTGATTTGCGCGAGAGCCTTTTCTTTTTTACGGCCAGTCGCTATGAATTCCACAATAAAGGGCTCGATGTTTTTATCGAGTCGTTGGGTCAGCTTAATGAGAAACTCAAAAAAGAGAAGAGTAAGAAGACAGTAATCACCTTTTTCTATGTGCCGGGAGCGGTGACTTCGATCCGGCCGGAAATCGCTACTGCGCGAGAGGTTTTTCATGATATCAAGGAGTCCCTCAATGACGAGGAAAAAGACATTCAAGAGAACATTCTCTACGCTATCACCGAGGAGAAGCCTCTGACGGAAAAAGCGATTTTTCACGAAGATTTCTTGCGGAATATGCAGAGGAAAATATTGCGTCTCAAGACTTCTAAAGGGAAATCGGCGCCGCTTTCCACTCATTATCTCGCCAATGAAAATGATGATGCGATTATGAACGGTTTTAGGCGGGCCGGGTTGGAAAACCGCGAGGAGGACAAGGTAAAGGTGATCCTTTATCCGATTTATCTTTCCGGCGTGGATGGGCTGAGTGATCTGGACTACTACCAGAGCATAGAGGCTTCGCATCTGGGCGTTTTTCCATCGTACTATGAACCGTGGGGTTATACTCCGCTTGAGGCCGCGGCTTTGGGCGTACCGGCCGTTACCAGTAATCTTTCAGGGTTTGGAAAATATTTCAGCGACGTGTTGGATCGGGACAAGGTTCCGGGAATTCGTGTTTTGGATATGGAAAATAATCCTAAGGATCAAATCGTTAAGGCCTTGACCAAAAGTCTGCATCGTTTTGCTAATTTTGATCGCAAAGAAAGGATAGACAACAAGATTCGTGCACGTAAGATTGCTTTTATGGCGGATTGGGAAAACTTTGCTATCCATTATGTCGAGGCGGAAAATCTTTCGGTGGAGAGAAATCTCGAAGGCAAAGAATAAATAAACTTAAAGCTTTGTAATATGATCGAACTTCGAAAAGACTATATTTTGGATCGCTGGAGCTATATCGCTCTCGGGCGGGGAAAACGCCCACAAGAGACGGAAGCGGACGCTTGCTGTACCGCAAATGCCGTTTGCTATTTTTGTCCCGGAAATGAGAATATGACTCCACCTGAAATCGGACGAGTTGTGGACGGCGAAGAATGGAAAGTCCGTTGGTTTGCCAATAAGTTTCCGGCTGTGGAACCTGAATTGCACAAAGAAATCGAGCCTGGGGGATTTTACACCAAAGGCGAAGGTTTTGGTTTTCACGAGGTTATCGCGGAGACACCGGATCACACAAGACAGCTGGCTAATCTTTCCAGGGAGGAGCTGAAAGACGTTCTGAAGATTTATGCCCAGAGAATGGCTGAATTAAGCCAAAAAGACGGGGTGAAATATGTACAGATATTCAAGAATAGCGGTGCTGAGGGCGGGTGCTCTATTGCGCATTCCCATAGTCAGATTATTGCCGGCAATTTAGTCCCCCGCTATGTGAAGGAAAAAATGGAGGCGGTCAAGAAGTATGAGAAATGTCCTTATTGTGAAATCATCGAGAAGGAGGAGAAAAGCGAGAGGTTTGTTTTTGCCAACGAAAATTTTTTGGCGTTCACAACGTTTGCGCCGCGATTCAACTATGAAGTGATGATTTTTCCAAAGAAGCATTATCGTAATCTTACGGAAATCAGTGAAAAAGAATTCGAAGATTTGGCGGAGGCTTTTGAAAAGATACTTTCCAAGCTGGCGAAGATCGGAGCGCCGTATAATTTCTATCTGCATGTAGCGCCGACAGGGGAGGATTTGCATTTTCATTTTGAGATTACGCCGAGGATGAATACTTGGGCGGGGTTTGAGCTGGCGACGGAGTCTTATGTCATTACCACTTCCCCGGAAGAAGCAGCGGCGTTTTATAGGGAATAGTTTTTTTGGGCAAATAATAAACCGCTGTCATTCTGAACGGAGCGGTAGCGGAGTGAAGAATTCTGATGCCATGCGGATAAAAAGGTTCGTGGTCTGATATAATATGAGGTTGTCGGTTCAGTATCGGAATTCTTCGGAGTACCTCAGAATGACAGGGGTGAAAGAAAATAAATCAAATTTGCTTATTATAATTATCGTTCAGGGATATTTATTATATAGTATTTTTATTTTTAAAAACAAAAATGAAAATAATCAACCAATACAAAAATACAAAGACAGAGAAAAATGTGGAGGGGGCCGCGGGCCTGGTTTTGGGTAATGATATGGGAAATTTTTTCTATTTGTCAGGAGAAGAGACTCGTTATCGGGGGTTCTATTTTGCCGACCACAATAATTACGAGAAGAAGCCGAATGTTTATAAAGTTATAGACGAAATCAGGATTTTGGATCGAGATGAAATTGTCGAAATCAAGAATAACTTTTTCAAGGTTGTGCGGGAAAGTAAAGATAAAATCTCCGAGGACTACTTTATGCCCGACGGACACAATGCTTTATGTCTCAAAGCCAGCAAGAAAGTACAAGCGGAAGTGGTGTTGGACATCAGACACCCGTTTGATTCCCGACAGCTGGGGAGATTTTACAATGTGGAAATCCGCGATGACTATCTGGTGGTCGGATACACGAAACGTCGCGACTGGCAGGAAGATAATCTGGGGGACAAGAAGGAATTCGGACTTTTTCTGGCGGTCAAAACTGATAAGGATTCTTTTACTAAAATCGGCGAATTCTTTTCCAAATATTATCCCAAAGATCAGAAGCGCAATTCCTATCCCTGGGATCGGTATGTTTTTCGCGCTTTCCAGATGACTTTCAAGAAAGCGGTTTTTGCAGTCGGTAAGACAAAAAAAGAAGCGATTGAAGAAGCGGAGGCGGTCTTTAAGGATTGGGATAAACTTTATAAGAAGACACGTGATGAGCATAGCAATCTGCCGGCATTCAAGATAACAGACACGGAAATCAAGATGGCTTGCCTCTGCGCGCAAAACTCGATTAGGACTCTGATTTCAAAGAATAAATATGTCGGAGCCTATGCGGGTATTCCGTGGTTCTTCCAGTATTGGCATCGGGATGAGGCAGTCTCGCTCGCGCAAATCTACAAGCTGGACAAGAAAGTCGCAGAAGAGATAATAATAGCACAGTTAGATGTTATCCTTGATAAGGACGCTTTTTCTAAACAGAGATTTCCGGAATCGGCCCAAGAGACTCAGAGCGCGGACGCAATCGGGATTTTGGCCCGCGAATGTTTTGAGATTTTCAAAAACTATCGTGTCAGCAAATTCTTCCGGGCGGATGTGGTGAAAAAATTCGAGAAAATTGTTCCTAAAATTTTGCAAGAGAGAATGCAAGATAGGCTTATAAAAAATAACTCGCAAGAGACTTGGATGGACAGTATGGACCGTGACGGCTTCCGTATCGAAGTGCAATGCGGTGTTCTGGCACTGTATCGATTTCTTTACCTTGAGACTGATAACGACCAATATAAAATGCTTCTCGAGGACTTGGAGAGAGAGACGATCAGGAGATTCTATCGAGAAGAGATGCTTTGGGATTGCGTTGACGGCGGTACGATACGGCCCAATATATTCTTAGCATATCATCTTTATCCTGAATTGCTTGTTAAAGAGAAGTGGGAGAGGTGTTTTGATAAAATATTACCCGAGCTCTATCTGGAATGGGGTGGCATAGCCTCGCTATCGCAGGTGGACAGCAGGTTCGTTGCCAAAGACAGTGGGGAGGGTAGCTCTAGCTATCACAACGGCGACAGCTGGTACTTTATGAACAATCTGGTGGCTTCCGTTTTGTATAGGATAAACCCAGCGAAATATTCGGAATATATCAATGAGATCATGGACGCCAGCACGAATGAAATCCTCTATATGGGTACCGTTGGGCATCACAGCGAGATCAGTTCGGCGATGTGCCAGGAGTCTCTCGGTTGCGAGGCTCAACTCTGGAGCAGTGCGATGTATTTGAATTTCTTCGATGTGGTGATGGGGGAATAATTCTGTACAAGAAAAACAAGAACAGACTTTCGAGTCTGTTCTTGTTTTTCTTGCTACTTGCCAAATTTCTTCTCATATTCTTTGAGTAGATTTCCCTGTTCTTTGCATGACGTCCTTAAAGCTTTCTTGATTACGGTTTTTTGTTCGCCCAAAGAGAGATTAAAGAAGTCTGTATGTTTTTTGTCAGTTTTTTTGCTAATTAATGTGGTTATTCTTTTAATCATAATTTTGAATTTAGTGAATCTTTAGTATACTTCTCTTTTATGTAATTGTCAATATTGTCGATATTAATTCGAACACTTTCTTTGCTGTTGTCTATGTCGGTTTTCTTTATTAAAAAGACTACTATTTTTTCTTTAAATTCTAACTTAAGTTTATTGACATTTTCTTTGGCTGCGAAAAAAGCGTTTATGAATGCTTCTTTGGGGATATATCTGCTTTCAAGTTTTTCTCTCTTTTTTGTGAATTTCCAGGCTATCAGTGGATCTTGGTATAAATAAAAGATAACCACAAAGCGTTTTTTATCTATAGATCTTTTTATGTTACTAAAAGCTTTATCATAGTTTTGCAAAGTACCGTCGATGATTACATTCTGATTGTTGTTTAGTGCGTTGTCATATAACTTTTCGACCCCTAGGGATGCAGCGCCTTGGATTATATCCGAGTTTTTACCTTTGTATTGAGGAATTAAATCTTTGATTTCATCTGCGTCTATTCTGACTGCATAAAGAGGGCTTTCGACTGAATTGATCAATCCTCTGGAAAATTCAGTTTTTCCGGCACCGGGTGAACCAGCCATAAATATAGAAAAAGGATTTTTGCGTGGTGGGTAGAGTTTCAAATCCGCAAATGTTTCAATTAAAAGTTTCTTATTCTTTTTTATAAATTCTTTGGCATCGACGGCATCTTTTTGTTGATTGCTTGGAGTGTTCATGTCTATATGATTTGGGAAATGTTGGTTATGAAACACATGCCTTTTATATGATTATGGTAACATAAAATGAGGTAAAAAAACAGACCCCGAGAGGTCTGCTTTTCTTTATGTACCGAAGGAGGGAATCGAACCCTCATGAGTCGCCCCACACGATTTTGAGTCGTGCGCGTCTACCAATTCCGCCACTTCGGCTTGTTTCTCAAGAACGTTTTTAGTATAACAGAAGGAAAAAATAATTCAAGAGGAGGGAGGTTTTGACGCATTTGCGGTTTAAGATGTTTGTTTTAATAAAATACTGTATTATGTTGTGTTTTGATTCCACTCTTGCGAGGGGTGTGTTTTAACGGCTAATTACTGACGATTTACATCCTCTGTCGAATTAACTTGATCTGTGACATAGTTATTTCACCTTTATTCCCCCTCACCCCGGCCCTCTCTCGGTAGGAGAGGGAGAAATTCCAAATGCTGAATGACTGGATTGCAGGAAAGATTTAGTTAATTTGATATTATAAACACAATTAATATAAGATGATAGCGTTATAAGAAGCAGACCGTTCCCACACACCCCGCGCAACAACAACGCGCTACGCTTATGTTGGCGCCACCCCTCTCGAGAGGGGAATCCAAATGCGTTGTATCAAAATATTTAGCTAGAATAAAAAGTCTAAAGTACGGGCGGGTCAGTCAACCGGGTAGAGGGTGGTCTCTCGTAAACATCCTTCGGATTTTCTATTGCTCAAAATAGTGACTATTGATATTTCCAAGGGGACAAGGGATTCTTACCAGAATGATAAAAATGATGGTTATAGCGGGAAATAGTATTTGGGAGGTTTTGCAGAATAGCCTCGACGAAGGAGTGATCATTTTAAAAAGGGCCCAAGATATTGTGCCCTTACGGCTCAAAATGGCAGAAAAGGTGAGATATTTTAGGTAAAAAGGTATCATAAAATTATATAAAATTGACCTTTTACTTTACTGGTGCTAAAATTAAAAAATATGCGGCGTGGTTTGAACTTTATTTGTTCCATGCCTGTTTGCAAAGAGATATCCTGATAAGGAAAGGTTTGGGAAAACTTTTAATTTCCCGCTAGAAACATAACTTTCCATCGGATATATCCTTTGCTTGAGACAGGACAATCTATTATTTAAATTTTCAACTATTATGGATGCACAACTAACCCTATTCACTCTTTTTGCTGTTATCGTGGTCGGATTTATGATCGTTGATCTCGGTTTCTTGAATCGTAAGAGCCATCGTATCGAGTTTAAGGAAGCTCTCAATCAATCGATTTTTTGGATTGCTATTTCTGTCTTTTTTGGTTTGCTGATAAATCAGCTTATGGGTGCGGATAAGGCGGCGGAATTTATCACCGCTTATGTGACTGAGAAGATGCTTTCTGTGGATAATCTCTTTGTGATATTGCTTCTTTTTAATTTCTTTAAGCTGGAGGAGAAATATCATCACCGCGTGCTTTTCTGGGGCATTTTGGGTGCCGTTTTGTTTCGTGCCATTTTTATCTTGGCTGGGGCGTTTATTGTAGGTCAGTTCCATTGGGTGCTCTATATTTTCGGGGCCGTACTGTTTTATTCCGGAGCGATGTTGCTCAAGGGTAAGAAAGAGGAGCATGTGGATTTCGAGGATAATAAATTTATAAAAATCGCCAAGAAAATATTGCCGGTGACTGATAAGCATCATGACGGTAAGTTTTTTCTCAAGGAACATGGAAAATGGCGAGTGACCTCCCTGTTTCTGATTGTGCTTTTAGTGGAGGAGACTGACATTGTATTTGCCTTTGATTCCATTCCGGCGGTATTTGCCATTACACAGGACCCTTTTATTATTTTTACTTCCAACATTTTCGCGGTAATGGGGATGCGGTCGCTGTTCTTTCTAGTAGAGAGTATTCTATCCCGTTTCCGTCATTTGCAAAAAGGATTGGCTTTGGTGCTACTGTTTATCGGCGGGAAGATGCTGGTTGGGATCTGGGATCTAGAAATATCTTCGGTGACTTCGTTTGCAGTGATAATCCTTATTCTGGTTGGTTCTGTGCTGGCCTCCGTGATAAAGCCTAGAAAACGTAAGATTCCTATTATCGGTCTGGAACTGCCATTCTAAAAAAGTGGTTTTGTTTTGCGCGCAGAATAACGTCAGAATCATTGACAAATAATTCAAACACGTTAGTTTGAAGATATATTTGTCAATATTTTTTTACTAAGATATAATGAGGCTATGAGTATAATCGCTTTGGTAAATCAGAAAGGGGGAGTCGGCAAGACTACGACCACAACCAATTTGGGGGCGTATTTGGCTATGCTCGGAAAGAAGGTTCTGCTGGTCGATATGGATCCGCAGGCGAATGCGACGACTGGGTTGGGTTTTCGGCCGGAGAAATTGGATGGCAGTACTTATGATATAATCTCTGGAACAAAAAGGGCGGATGAGGTTGTGATTCACACGACCATGGAAAATTTCGATCTTGCGCCGGCAGCAGAGGACTTGGCCGGGGCGACTATCGAGCTGGTGGAAGCGACGGAGAGAGAATTCAAGTTCCATAACGCTATCAGGGAATTGGCGAAAAATTATGACTTTGTTCTGATTGATTGTCCGCCGAGTTTGGGATTGCTTACTATAAATAGTTTGACGGCGGCAGATAAGATAATTATCCCGGTTCAGTGCGAATATTATGCTTTGGAAGGGTTGGGGCAGCTTTTGCATTCGATTGACCTTATTCAGGCTAATTTGAAAGAGAACTTGGAGATCATGGGCGCGGTACTGACGATGTTTGATAAGAGAAACCAGCTTTCTCGTCAAGTGATCAAAGAAATGAGAAGACATTTTCCAAGTCACACTTTCGACTCAATGATACCAAGGAGCGTGTCGCTGGCGGAGGCGCCAAGTTTTGGTAAAACCATTTTGGAATATGCGCCGGATAGTACCGGGGCCAGGGCGTATAATTATCTGGCGAGAGAAGTTATTTATCTGGATAGTAAGTAGGTAATGAGCAGTTTAGTTAAGATTTTAATTCATAGAAGGAATAAAAACTATTAGCCCCCCCCTGCACCTCTCCCGATGGGAGAGGTGACGATACTGTATATTCTGCGTTGTGATGTAGGGCTGATATATTATATAATGTGGATACTGAAAAAAGTTCAGCATGACAGGATAAAAGGATGACGGCATGGAATTTTGGGCGTTGTCCAAAACGCAGAAAAAACAACAGGGTGGAACGCGAATCGATAAAATAAAAAATAATCATTTTTCATATGATGAAAAAAAGTAGTTTGGGGACGGGGCTTTCTTCTTTGATTCCAGAAAGAGCGAAAAGGGTCGATGAGAGCGAGGGTGCGTCGGTAAACAAGGAAAACGAGGTGTTAAATATTTCCGTGGATAGCATCGTTCCCAACCCGAATCAGCCTCGATATTATTTTGATGGTGAAAATTTGAAAGATTTGTCGGAATCCATCAAAGAACATGGTGTGGTGCAACCGATTATTGTGACCAAACTGGCAGAGGGTAAATATGAGCTGATTGCGGGGGAGCGGAGGCTGCGCGCTTCCAAATTGATAGGTAAGAAGGAAATCCCAGCTATCGTGCGCAAGGCTGATAATCGGGAAAAACTAGAATTGGCTATCATTGAAAATGTGCAGAGACATAACCTCAATGCCATAGAAGAGGCTAAGGCCTACAGGCGGCTCAAGGATGAATTTAATTTGACACAAGAAGAAGTCGCTAAGAAAATAGGCAAAGGGAGGGTAACAGTGGCCAATACGATGCGGCTACTGGAGCTTCCTGTCGATATCCAGAGAGGGGTGATTGAAAATAAGATTACCGAGGGGCATGCGCGGGCGATTCTGGGGCTTGATAATCCGGAAAAGCAAAGGGCGCTTTATGAACTAATCCTGAAGGGCAAGCTGACAGTTAGAGATACGGAAAACAAAGTGCGAGAAATAATCAGCCCTATTGTCGCACGCAAGATGTCAGTTTCGGCCATAAACCCTGAAATCCAAGATTTGGAAAACCGGCTAGAGCAGAATCTGGGGACTAAAATTCAGATCAAAAAGAAAGGAGCTACAGGGAAGATTATGATTGATTTCTTTTCTGAAGAGGAATTTGATAAGATCAAGGGCTTGCTTTTGGGGGAATAGGAAGGATATTTATACAGAATTAGATACCTTGTCAAATCTGCCGAATAGTATTTCCTGCAATAAAACCATCGTTTTTGTCATTCTGGTAAGAACCCCTTGTCCCCTTATCAGTATCATGATATTTATTATTTAGTAGTATATGGTTTAAGGGATCCCTGCGGGATGACAAAAGGTGGGTTCTATTGCAGGAGAAGGGATTCTGTATGTTTAAAATGTTTATTAAAATTATATAGAGTTTGAATTAAAGATATCAATCAAAACCATATATTGCATATGACCCGAAGCGTTTGCTTAGAATAAACATCTGCCAGTGAATTATCTAGATAGGGTAGGAGCGACAAAATATTAATCTTATACCAAATTAACTTAATCTGCGACATAACGATTTCACCTTTGTTTCCCCTCACCCCAACCCTCTCCCGGTGGGAGAGAGGGGAATTTCAAATGCTGTATGACTGGATTGCGGAACAGATTAATTTAATTTGGTATTAGTCGGAGATAGCGATAAAATTTGATTAATTATTACAGTGTGTTATAATGTTTCAAAGTTTGATATGTACCGTAGACGCTGGTCTTGACATAAACTATCTTTCTGATATTATTAACATTATCCTTTTTCACCCTGTGGGGGGATTTTTTAATTGTTAAAAGCGAAAAATGAGCAAAAGAATATTAACTAAAGAGGGGCTTGATAAATTACAAAAAGAACTGGAAATCCTAAAAACGGTGGAAAGGCAAAAAGTTGCTGAGAGGATACAGACAGCCAAGGAGCTGGGGGATCTGAGTGAAAACGCGGAATATTCCGAGGCTAAAGAGCAGCAAGCCCTTAACGAAAACAGGGTTGCCGAGATAGAAGATATCATCAAAAACTCAGAGGTCGTTGATGGCTCCGGTACGGGTTCTGAAACCATTACCATAGGTTCAACAGTTACAGTGAACAATGGTAAAGAAGACCGAATTTATGTGATTGTGGGTTCAAATGAAGCTGATCCGCTGGAAGGTAAAATTTCTAATGAATCTCCAATGGCTATTTCTTTTATGGGAAAAAAGGTGGGCGAAAAAGCTTCTGTAACGACACCAAAAGGTACTATCGAGTATAAAATCAAGGAAGTAAAATAGTATTTTACTAATGAAAAAATGGGCACGGTTCAAGAGTGCCTGTTTTTTGTTGACAAAAGGGTAAAAAATCATATAATGATAAGCAAGAGGTTTATAGGTATAAAAAATAAAAAGGAGATGAAAACGTGTCGTGCATGATGATGAAATGTATAGAAGGATTAACGCAAAGAGTTTTGGACAGGATGTTTGGCGGAGACAAAGGGATTGTACCTCTATATGAGGGAAGATATGATAGGGAAACTGTCAGCGCCCTTTTGGAGTCTTTGCCTCTATCCACCGCTGAAGAAAAAGTAAACGGAAGGTCTATTGCAACTCTAGCGGAGGCCCTCAAAGAAGAAAAAAGTATTATTGTCGAAATCGACGACAAAGATGTAGGGGTCAAAATAACATCTGAACTTTTTGATTCCATAATGATTGCCCTCGTGAAGGACAACCAAATATCTTATGACTTAGGATACTGTGCCGATGCAGTCTTTGTGGCTTTTCAAGAAGATGTCGGGAGTGGAAAATTTTCAGTCGCGTTATCTTTGTCGTCCGGCAGGCGGCTATGTTTTGTAGCCGAAGATGCAGCAAAGGGATTTTGCGAAGCAATCGAGTCCAGTTCTTCGAATAGTAGTAAAAAGAGAGTTTATTGTAAGTTAATAAATAAAGATTGTCTTACGGAAAGAATCTTATCAGGGCAGGAAGCCGCAATGATCTAGTGAGGGGAGGAGTTTTTTACGGAAAGCTTTTTTCCTATTTTTTTGTGCCGATGCGTTCGTAGA
Source organism: Minisyncoccota bacterium (assembly GCA_028691985.1). GTDB lineage: Bacteria > Patescibacteriota > Minisyncoccia > JAHIHE01 > JAGLIN01 > JAQUYG01. The sequence goes on along the minus strand of JAQUYG010000028.1, from coordinate 120 downwards.
TTCTACCTTGAACTGCAATTTTTCCCTTCAACAAAAACCTCGTAAGGGGTTAAATAGCCAAGTCTTTTTCTGGGACGATTGTTGATAAGCAGAACGGCTTTATCAACGTCCATTTGTGTC
>JAQUYG010000027.1 GCA_028691985.1 Minisyncoccota bacterium | reverse complement strand
ATTCGCATAAACCGTACCTGAATCTGTAAAAAGGGCGGCATCGGTCCAGCTCTCAGTCCAAAGCGCCGTGCCTCCGCCCGCTTGGTCGTATATCTTGAAAGTTATGTCGTATGCACCGTCTGCCACAGCCAAGCCACTGGAATCAGTAAGCTTCCCTTGGTAGTTGAATTCTTTGCGAATGGCGGCGCTAGAGTTTTGTGACAAAGAAAAACCTCCCAATATCAAAATTATCAGGATAAAAAACTGAATTATCTTTTTTATTTTTCTAGCTTCCATTCCGTTTAAATACGGTTCTTCCGATTGTTTTATTTTTTGAAACCTTTTTGTACCCCTTGTCGGATGTGGTTCCTAAGATTTTATGAACTACATCTGAAAAGGTGTAAAAAAATGTTGCAAAGAGCTGTTGTTATAAATTGTGCGGGAGATGGTCTCCGGACCGGTTCCCCGAGGTTCGATTTCAGGACAAATAGTTTCCAGGACAAGTAAACATTATGATTAAGATATATTTTTATAAAAATTAGAACTTCTCAGGAACCGGGTCAGAGACCACGCTCTCGCAAATGTAAAGACGCGCTCTCGCGATCTTAATAATCGAATATGAAGGCTCGTGCCTCACAATCTCATCTGATTTGCAAAACCGAACTTTCCAAAATCCACTACATAAAATTTGCTAAATATCTTTCTTTTTTGAAGATCTTTTTTTCAATTTTATTGCGAATAAAATCAATAGGATTATCACTGTCATTATAGCATAAAATCCATATTTTTGCCTAACAATTTCTATGTCATTTTTGATCAAGTTATCAACAATATCAACAATCAAAATTCTATCTGCGAAACCATCTTTTTTGACCACGATTTTATAATTTCCATTTTCGATTATAAAACCGAAATTGCCGTCAGTCGAAGAAAAAGAAGGGTTTTGCTGACCAAAAAGATCCGCATTCCACAATTCCCACTCGATTAAAGAATTTTCCCTGAAAATCTCAATTTCTGCGCCTTCGATTACGACTTTTCGCGTGCAACCATAAGCATTTCCCCTGAATATCTTTCTAAAATAGCAACCGAGTACATCCGAGTTAAAACCATCTTCAGAAAAATTTTTCCATTGATTCTCATAAATTCTACCGAAACCCACGACTTCGATTTTTATTTCCTTGCGATAGATGATTTTGTCCTGGAAATTCACAAAAACGACGGCGACGGAAAATATTCCGATTTCTTGCGGTGCAACAAAGCTGGTTTTATAGGATTTTGATTCTTCTTCATAGTCTAAAAGATACAAAGAACCATCCATTTCTGCTGCAACCATCTTCACTTCTTCAGGAAGGATATCTATTTCGTAGCTGACTCCGACACTTCTTGCTGGAAAAGTTTTTACTATATCGCCTGAAAGCAAAAGAGAGATCCCGCTTTCAGTATCAAACACACCGATGCGTTTCCATTCTTCATCAAAGTCAATCTTAACTTCACCCTCCAAACTGGAAGCAATCATCTTTCCAGAAGAATACACGCCCTCGCTATTTTTTGTGAAAATTGAGTAATAGTAGATTTGATTCTCCTCGACAAAAAAGTCCTCAAAAGAATCGCCGCTTCCGCTATAAATAAGCTCGCCTTCATAGGGAGTGGGTGGAGGAAAATTGGAATCCCGCCGGATTTCAATCTGAAGAGCATCTTCACTCTCTGGATTTTTCCATTTTATAATGATCTTCTCATTCCCAGAATCCGGAACAATTTCTATGTCCTCGACATCGCCCGGAACATTCTCTGGGTTTTCAGGAGTGTCAGGCATGCCCCCGTCCTTGTCCCCCTCATTCCCGCCTCCGACATCGGTTCCCCCGGTTTTAAAATCGACGAAAAAAGAGCCGATAACACCCGAAGAAAAATTTCCATTTTGATCATAAGAAAAAACGGTGTAATAATATTTAGTTTTATCTTCTATATCCCGATCGGTAAAATTCTCAGCCAGACCGCTGAAAACGATTTCACCTTCAGCAGGATTTATTGCAGGAGAATTTATTTTTTTATTTATCTGCACACCTGAAAAATCTTTACTTTGAGGATTCTGCCAACTGATCGATATGGATTCGCCGACTTGTTCAATCCGCAAATCCCCTATATTAGCAGGCGCAATGAATTCCGGAACTGTCGTAAAGCTATAGCCGGTCAATGTTTTTTCCGCACCTTTTTGATTTTTTGATTTTAGTTTGAGATAATATTTCGTTCCAGGTTCAAGCCCCGTCAATCTAAAATTGTGAAAATTAAGATAACTTTCCGGGTGATCCGTGAGCGGACCAGATAACACACTTGCGTCTTCGCCATAATAAACTTCCACCAGACAGACTTCATCGGTCTGCCAAGATATTTTCGCACCGGCGGAAGTTATGTCATAAATTTTCACATCAAAAATTTCCGGCGGAGTAGCATCAACAGGAAGCATGGCCCCGCCTCCGGGAGCCTCTTCGAAATAAACAGATTGATTCACATCGACGGAATCATCCGCTGCCATAACGAATTGGCAGAAATCACAAAATAGAAGCGGGATCGATAGTATAAAAAATATTTTGTATAATTTTTTATTATTATTTTGCATATATGCTTAGACTCCGTTATTGATATTATTCGTTTTATTTCTCGCCCCCCCCACGGCATTCTTCGCATTGCCTCCGAATGACAAACAAAAAAATTATCTATTTCTTCTTCACCTCGAACTTGAACTTTTTCAAAATATATTTTATCATATACAAAATCACGACGATTACAATCATGACAGGAGCAATCGTCTTCCAAGGAATAACCCAGAAAGAAACACTTCTGTACTCCTCGGTATTTATCTCTGAGCCGGACTGATAATTCTTATCCAGAGTCAAGGAGGCCGTATATTTTCCGAGCAAAAATCCGCCGTCCCACTCAAGTATTCGTTCCCGAGCAGAGTTCGGCATTGTTATAAAATTTTCGACTTCGATTTCACCGACTCTCTTACCGAGGATATTTTTGATCTCTATCTTGCCATAAGGAGAAAGGTGCACATTCCCCTCGTTTTGAAAAACCGCAGCAAAAGAAACAGGGCCTTTTTCATAGACATTCCTACCGTCCGCCGTTTTGAAATCCTTTAAAAATCCATACTCATTTATATTGCCCTCAACTTTCACAAAAAAGAGTGTTCCCAGCCGACTGACAGCGATGGCGCCGCCCTTGTTTTTTTCAATCTCATTTTCAGAAGGCACATTAGAAACCAACACCGAAGCGTAAAGACCGCCAGCCTCTGAATCTTCGGGTATATTTATCTCAACCGGAATCACGATGCGCTGTCCTTGCTCCAAAGTAAATTCCTCAATCTCCGGTGTAATATAATTTCTAAGAGGATATGGTCCGTCCTCGGAACCGAACCATACTACCGGATTGTCAAAATCATAAGAGCCGGAAAAATCCTCGACTTCAATCTTGAAATCCATAGTCCTGCCCAAACGATTCGTTATCATTATGTTTCTGCCCATACCCTCACCCGGAGATATATCGAGTTCAATCTTACTCGGACCCAGAACAAAGTCTCCATTTGATGGGGTTCCGCTCAAAGTCTGGATTTCATAAGCACGGGCCTCGGCGCCGAAACTCAGGGCTAGCGATAAAATCAACAAGAGCAGAATTTTATTTTTCATCTTTTTATTTTAATTAGTAACCGCGGTAACTGTTATGGTCGCAACATATTCTCCGAATTCCTGGAAGCGGCTCGCTCCCGATTCGGCCCTAAATTTTACGACTTCATCTTCACCACTTAAATCTGTCTGGCTAGTCCTGTTGATGACCGTCTGATCGGAAGTTGAAAAACCACCCCAACAAGAATTAACCGTATCCAAGACTCCCGCGCCACAAACACTGCCATCGTCCAAAAAATCAGAAACGAGATCGGTGACCGTTTCCGCTTCAACCGTAAAGCCGAACTCGGAAACATCCCCGGCAATGTTCCAGGTAAAATCCGGAACTGCGGCGGCAATCGTATAGTCGGCAAAATTATATGAACCGGATACAAGCGCAGGAGAGGTTAACGCCTTGAGACTCAGATTAAATCCGGAAGTGTCGTTGGTTGTAACCGTCCAAGTTGCAGACCCATCGCCCATCCCCCCGGTAAGTCCCGAAATCTCCGGAGACATCGTTATATCAGTTGGAGAAGAGATTGCGATTTCCGAAGCGACAGACTGACTCACGCCTACATCATCCGAAACCGCCGTTACGATGACGGGCTCGATACAAGCATAAAACAAAAAAGATAGAGTAGTCACAAAAAATCCATAAAAAATATATTGGATTGCTATGTGTTTTTTCATATTTTTAATTGCCATATTTTTTCATATAACATATTGTCGCAACGGGATAAACATAAAGACCTCTAAACTTTTTAAAATACACTTATCATAATATCGGTTTGCAATGAAAAGTTTTTGTCTGAAATCGAACCATAAGGAACTGGTCCGGAGACCGGTTCCCGCGTAAAGCCTGAAGACCAGTTCCCACACCAAAGGATTAAAGCGCCACCGCCGTCACGACAATCGTCGCCGTGTATGTCCCCTCTTCCTGCAAATGCCCGCTTCCCGATTCGGCTTGGAATTTTATGATTGCGTCAGATCCGAGCGGATGATTGGGAGAGGAGGAATTTATAATCGATTCATCGGCCGTAGAAAGTCCCACCCAGCACCTGTCCTCCGTGTTACCACTCCCTGTGCCGCAAGCGCTACCGTTATCCAAGAATTTATTAACTGCATCTGCCCCTTCGACAGTATAACCGAACTCGGAATCAGAAGAGTCGATAAGCCAACTAAAATCAGCGCCGACTACCGCCGGAGTATAATCAGCAAAAACATATGAACCTGATTGAAGGGCAGGCGCAGCAGAAGACTTGATGCTCACTTGATAACCGGCTGAGTTGTCAGTCGTCACGGTCCAAGTCGCAGTTCCGTTTCCGATGCCTCCCGAAATCCCGCCGATAGCCGGACTCATTACGATATCAGAAGGCGAAGATATTGCGATATAATTTTCGTCCATTTCCCGATATCCGGCATTCATCAAATATGCTTCACATGCCCCCTCAGGGTAGCTATCAGAGAATACCGGACCATTGATGAGCGTTCCGTTTTTGCCATTTCCCGAAGAATCATAGATGGTCGTCCCCGACCCCTCGTTAAAATTCCACCTCGCCTTAAGTCCGGTGCTGTCCACATCGTTGCCATTGTATAAATCTTGGACTTCGGCCTCCGAAAAAGCTCTCTCGTAAACTCTGGCATCATCAATGCTGCCATTAAAACGAGCATCGCCCTGCGGATACAGAATACTGTCTTGTATAAATCCCTGAAGCCCCAAAAAACTTCCATATACGGAAAAATAAGAAACATTTCCTAACTTTTCTACGCTATCTCTTTCGATCCCATCGACATACAATTTCAAAAAAGATCCGTCGTATGTGGTAATAGCATTATGCCATAACCCATCATTAGCACTAACATCATCATAAGAAACATCATAAGAAGAAAAAGTGGTATAACAAGCACGGCTAGTTGTGGATATACAAGACTTCACTTTACCACCATCGATGTTCACAGTATATCCGTAGCTACTCGACATGCTGTATTGATCTATCATTCCACCATCAGAATCCGTAGTCTTAAACCACAAAGAAAGCGTAGCTGCGCTCTTACCATTTATAAGCGCCTGTGGCACACTCGCATAATCGTTGCTCCCATCAAAACTCAACGATGAACATTTCTGCTCCGTTTCCCCTGTAGCTATTTCTCCGACACTGTCAGAAAGTATATAATTCTCGCTCTCGCTTCCATCTGTCCCGGCGAAATTTATCGAGTCTTTCTCAATGACATAGTTCTCACTTTCCATACTTTCAATGGACGAAAAAGGAGCCAGCACTAAAACACCGATAAAAAATATGCTAAAAAATTTTCTAAACTTTTTCACTTTCTGTTGATTATTTTTATATTCAACGGCAGAGGGGCTATCTTACATAGAGGAATTTCTCTTCCGGATTTTCTTTATATCTGAAAATTATATAATTCCCATACGATTCCACGATTTCCACATCTTCAGAAAGATAGATGCCCATTTCCGCTTCCACTTCTTCTAGAATAAAAAGATCTTCTGTATTGTTGAGAGAGATTATCTCAGGAACCGGGACTACGACTTCTCCCAGATCATCCTTGTCTTTAATATCCGAAGCCCCCGCGACTTTCCCCTGGGGATTGGGCTGATATACAGGAGCATACATATCGACATTATCGCCATTCGCTGCCATAATATTCGAAAAGTAAAAAATATTCATGCTCCAAAGGAGGCAAACAAAACAAAACACAGCAAGCTCCAAGGCTCTTTGCATCGGCGAGATATTTTTGATGACTTGTTCTGTGATAGGTTCTTCGATTTCTGTCTTCTCGATAATCCTCACCGGAATCAAAGTCTCCCCTTTGCCGCTGGTGCCATCAACATATTTTTCCACCCACTCTCTGGTAGTCACCCAATTCCTGCCCAATTTCTGCGCCTTGAGTTTTCCCTGACGACACAAAAGACTTATATAATCCTGAGAATAATTCGTGATCTCTGCCGCTTCGGCAAGAGAAATAAAACTTGTCCCGTTTTCCTCCATAAAAAATTTTTATTCTATAAACTTCATTTATATTTTACAACAAAAATCGCTAAATGACAAAAAGCAATCAGAAAAAAGTGTAGTAGCTTTTCCAGAAAAGATGACAATGACAAGCTGTAATAAAAATGTTAGAATTTAATCATAAAAATAACAAAAACAGATGGACTATCCCTTCATAATCATTCCAATCCTCACTGGAATATTCACTCAGCTTATAAAATTATTGCTCTCGATTATAAAACACAGGAAAATCGAGCTCAAGTACCTGTTTACTCCAGGTCATATGCCTTCGTCACACACATCCTTCGTGGTTTCTCTCGCAACAATCGTCGGATTCTACTACGGAATCAGTTCCATCGAATTCGCGATTTCCGCCTGTTTTGCCTATGTGGTCATCTATGACGCGATGAACATCAGGATACACATAGGACACAACGGAGAAGCCATAAACAAGCTGGTCAAGGAGCTTAATCTCGATAACGGATATCCGAGGTTGAAAGAGCGAGTCGGACATCTGCCGGAAGAAGTTTTCGTCGGCGCAGTCCTCGGCTTTCTTTTCTCAATGTTTTTGGTCATGTTCTTATAGATAGAAGATTTTGTAATATTAAAAACCGAGCTATCCTCGGTTTTTTATTAAACAAATTTTCTAAAATTAACTTTATTTCTTTGTCCGTGAATAGATACTATACAAGATTTTATTCACCGGCAAATCATAAACACCGACATAGCTCACTTCTTTGCCGCCAAATCCCTTTTTAAACCTGGTGATTCCCCGCCACTTGGGATTTTCATCGTCTATCGTAATTCCCCAAAAATCATAACTTTTGCACCCGGCGTTTTTCATGTCCTTGATCTGGTTCCACTGAAGAAGGTAAGGCGCCATCAGATTGCGGGATTTATCCGAGGAAGCACCGTGCAGATAAATCGCACAATCCCCGAACCTTAGTACGATATTCGCTGCAATCGTTTTTCCTTCATATCGGGCAGAATATAATTTCGCTTCCAATCCTTCACTGCCGGAACCGAGCATTCTCAACATCTCGTGATAATATTCCCTATCGTGAGTAGTGATGCCGTCCCTCTTGGCCGTCTCCATAGTCAATCCCCAAAAATCTTCAAAATTTTTCTCACTGAAATCCTGCGCTAAAATCTTCACGCCTTTCTTTTCCGCAAGGCGCACATTGTATCTGGTCTTCTGTTTCATCTCACATAGGAGCTCATCTTCATTTTTACGGATATCCAAAATCAGGGTATCTTTAGGTTGCACGATTCCACCCACAGACATAAGCCCCATTTCAGAAAAAATAAAACTGAATTTTTTGTCCCACGCCGGATCCATACGCAAAAAAATCACACCTTTCTTGCGTGCCTCTTTCTTGATTTCCACGAGAATGAATGTCATAAGCCCGATCTCCTCATCCCGACTCGCCGCACACAGTTTCGATTCCCCAAAATTTTCTTCACTTTTGCAGGCCTCCTCTTCCATGGTCACCGGACCACGCGGAATATACCAATATTTAAGACCGTGCGACTTGCGTTCTAAAACAGAAGCGACTGCCACAAACTGATTGCCATCCGATACGGCATATCTCAAAACGCTGTTTCCCACGCTCCTTTGAAAATCCCCCCAACCAAAACTCTGCAAAAAACATTCCGGCTTATTTTTACGGATGAAGCCATCCCACTCTTCGCGCTTGTCTTTCTCAACTTTCAGAAATTCCATATTTTTTATCTTAACCTAAAATTCATGTCCGGACTGAGATCTCTCCAGTCACCTATATCTTTGTCTTTGATATGATAGTATCCGGCAATCGCGATCATAAGCGCATTGTCAGTTGTAAATTTAAACTCTGGAAAAGAAAATTCCACACCGGGGAGGTTTTTCTTAATGCCGTTTTTCAGACCCTTGCAAAGGGCCTTGTTCGCAGACACCCCTCCGCCCAAAAATATATTTTTAGCCTTGTATTTTTTGGCCGCAGCTATGGTCTTAGCAGTTAAAACTTCAATCACAGCAGACTGAAAAGAAGCACAGATATCAGCACGATATTTTTCGTTTATATTTTCCGCCTTGCGCGTTTCATAGAGAACTGCTGTCTTGAGCCCGGAAAAGCTGAAATTCAGATTACCGCTCCGCAACATCGGCCGAGGAAGGAATATTTTGCCATCATCACCGGACTTCGCCAATTTCTCAACCATCGGTCCGCCCGGATAACCGAGCCCCAGGATTTTTGCCACCTTATCGAAAGCCTCGCCTACTGCATCATCGACCGTTTCGCCCACGATATCAAAACGCATATTCTTTTTCATAAGCACCAACTGGGTATGTCCTCCGGAAACAATGAGGCACAAGACCGGAAATTTCATTTTCTTAAGAACATACAAATCCAACTTTTCCTTTGAAAGCCAATTCGCATAAATGTGTCCTTCTAGGTGGTTCACTTCGACAATCGGTTTGTTAAGAATAAAAGCCAGCGCTTTAGCAGAATTAACCCCGATCATAAGCGCAGGAATAAGTCCCGGGCCCTTAGTAACGGCAATATAGTCCAGCTCATCTTTAGAAATCTTCGCTTTTTTGAAAGCCTTCTCCAGTACCGGCACCATATTACGAAGATGCGCCCGCGCCGCCAACTGCGGCACTACCCCGCCATATTCACTATGCATCTTGATTTGGGAGGAGACGATATCCGCAAGTACTTCGACCTTTCCGCCTTTTATTCTGACGATTGCCGCCGCCGTTTCATCGCAAGAAGTCTCAATCGATAGAATTATCATAAAAGTCTTTACAAAAGTGTTATATATGCTACTATAACACAGTAATAATTTTAGGTTAAGAGAAAGGTCTTGTATTCTGAATTTATCTCAAGCCCTACAAGCTACACCGTCATTGTGAGCGAAGCGTGACAATCCCGCAACTAAAGGAAAAGAGCTATATGTTTGTGAAAAACAAACAACGAACATCCTGAAACAGATTTGAGATAATAAATTATTACCATACTCACAAAGACTACAACGACTCATTTTGGCCTCATCGTCTAACGGTTAGGACGCCAGGTTTTCATCCTGGCAATAGGGGTTCGATTCCCCTTGAGGCTACATGTTAAAATAATCCCTTGTTTGAGGGATTATTTTGATATGCCCACGTATCAAAATCGAACCCCGAAGCTAGCTCAAGCTATCCTGAGCATAATAAAAACCCATTTAAAGAATTAAATGGGGATTGCACTATCATCGGAAATATCAGATATTAGTCTGTCGATTTCTGCCATTACAGCAGATGTATCAGATCCTGGTCGATATATGATATGTGCATAAAATTCCAACTCTGAAACATATTTTTCCGTTTCATGTGAAATAATTTCCTTAGCTTTTTCTGGTGTGATTTTGTCGCGCTCTACAATCCGGTCTATCTGCGTCTCAGTGCTACAGTCGCAATATATCAATATGGTTTTTTTAAATTTCTCTGACATACTCTCATAGACAAGATAATGTCTAAGCCCATCTATGATTAGTGCTTCGTTCCAATCTATATGTTGCGAGTGTTCTATCGCCCATTGCAGAAATCCGTCATATCCATATTGGTCTATGATACTCTGGCCGTAATCTTGCAATGCTTCTCTGCTTTGTGACAATCCTTGTTCTTCTGAGTCCTTCTTTAAAATACCTCCGAATGAAATTCTGGAAAAACCCGTGTGCCGTGCAATCACTTCAATAAGAGTTGATTTTCCGCTTGCAATCTTTCCGGCAACGCATATTTTTACATTCAGTCAGATTCCTCCTCAAAAAGTTTTTTCTGTTTTCCTATTGTAGAGTTTTCAATTATTACCCAGCCGCGCCTGTCTTTCTTGGGAAAAGGAAACGGTTTCTCATATCTTATGAGATTTGAAACATAAAGAAATGTTGCATAGCGCGAATCTTTCCTTCTTTCCCAGAAATTTTCATCGGCATCGGCACATAGCTCTTTGCCATATTCCTTTGCTATTTTTTCCAGTAAACCTTTGTCTAGGTTATTAAAAGTCACTACTCTTGCTACGGTAAATTCTCCAATGACAAGTCCGCCGGACTGTTTCATAATTACTATGTCCCCTTCCTTGACTACTCCAAATGGAGCACAGCGAACTTTGCTGAAACGACTCTCGATAGTCTTTTTGCCCTCGAGAATCAGGTCAATAAAAGGAGGGGTGAATATAGCGAGATGTTTGCTGCTTTTTGTTGTCATAGTATTACCTTTTTGAAATATGTTCTTTTAACTGATTCCAAACTTTTTCTACCTCCGCATATACTGAATCCGGAACCTCCACATCTGGATAAGATTCTTGAACTCTAGCCACCATCTCTTCCGTAGTAGTTACGCCATCCTGCATTCCTTCGATAATTTTCCATATAACTTTCCACCCTTTTATTTTAAATCCGCGTTGAGTGGAAGTCCATAGGTCGACTTCATCCCTGAATGGATCGCGCCGGCTTACTGAAGAAAGAATTGCGTCACTGCCGTGAACTGTCAGGATTTCTGGTGCTATATATACATTCCGATTTTCGTCCTTTATTTTTACTTTTATTTTCACTTTGTCTATAAGCGCCTCCTTCCATTGGAATCGTTCAATCTTGGTTGCGATATTCTCTGGTAAACGACTGCCGTCAGAGAAGAATAAAGCAAGATCTCCCTTGCGCCAATTTTTTACATTTATTCCTTTTTTGTTCAGCACTTCTGATTCGAAGCGAGGAGTAAGATAATGAGCTACTTGCGGTTCGATGTTTATGAGGCTTAAATCGTAGGACATTGCTGTCTCAATAACCTGCCTGCGTTCTTGAAGGCTGTTAGGTCTTGTCAGAACAGGAAACAGAACCATTGCAACTGTTGCATAATTTCCATAGGTCAATTGCATACAGCGCCTCATGAACAGCTCGTAATACTCCACATACCAAGGCGGATCAAAAAATGCCATTTGGGCTATTCCGATCAATTTCGTGGGAAGCGGATTTTCTGCATCATAATGAATGAGATGCAGATTTTTATTATCAAGCGTTTTGCCTATCGTATCAAGAGTAGTTTTACTCCTATCCAGTATATAGACTTCCGTTTCTGGTACAAGCGAGGATATGAATGCGCCAAGCAAAGGCGAAGCAAGAAATGCTATGCATTTAGGCACAGGCAACAGGCTGTGGTTTATAAGCTTATAAGCCAAGTCTTGTCGACCTGAATGCGTAAACCACCATTCATAATCCAAGCAATGCGGCAGATGTATGTTAGTCATAATATCAGACGAAGCCTTATAAGCTCTGTCCAAATTTTCCTGCCAGTCATTCTGTATAGTGTTCCATAGATTCGGGATAGACGGATCTAATTTGTATTCATCCTCCGATCTTATTACGATACCGTCATTCTCCATTCCGACCAGAATCGTTTCCAATTCATCAGGAAAGGTTGAATGGCAAATTTCCAGAATCCTGTTGAAGTTTCTTGGTGATTTTTCTAAAGCTCCGATAATTATCTGGCCGATCAATGTCTGGCCATTTTGCGTCATACTCTCACCTCTTCAATGATACTTCTGTGATCGGCGTTTTCAATTCTGATTTACTGAAACGTCGATTCAGCTCATCCTTCCATACTTCGATTACTTTGTACTGATTTTCTTCGGCTCGATGGATATATCGTCCTTTGTTCGCATTGAAATGGAATATCTGTAATGGGATTATTCGCAATGGAAAGTTCGGATGTACTCGTTCTTGTATCTCATCGAACAATCCGGAGATTTTATTCTCCAAGTTTTCCAGATTCAGAGCTGTCAAAGTTATATATCCATATTGATCAAAGCCGGTTTCTACCAGATCACTCAATAGGTCTATCTGCTGATCAAACATCTGTTTGTCGGCTCCCGTGTTGAATGCAAAAGATTCTGGATCAAACCCTTTAAGACATCCAACCCGAGCAAATCCAGGAGTTTCAACCATATATTCGATTTCCTTTCTACTAAGATACCTCCAAAGAGAATCGGTACTCAGGTTGTCGTCCGTCCAGACAAAATATTTTTTCTCAAGTCCCATTTCTTCCCGAGCTTGTAAAAACCACAGGACATACTCAGGCACTATGTCTGGCTGGCCTCCACTGAGATCAATAATTGATGACCCCACTTCTTCTTCAAGCATATAACCTAGCAATTCTTTGGCGGTTACAAAGCTTGAATATTTTGGATTTGCCGATAGCAGATTATGGTCTACGAAGCAGTACCAGCAATGAAAATTACATGCGGCAAGCTGAAAGACTTGTGTATGTACAACTTCCGATTGAGGTATGTTCAGATATTTGTTTGCCGGCAACATTGGCAAAGGATCAGGCATCCACCTACTATCTTTCGGTGTGAGCCGAAAATGGTGGATTCGTCCAAAGCCCTGACAGTTTGTAGGCAAAGTTAAGTCTTTTTCCTGCTCTGTGCCTCTCAGGTTTGTTATAAGACAAGCCTTTTTGTTTAGATCAACAGACTTCTTTCGCAGATTCTCTGTAAGATCGTGGGTATCTTCTACCCTTTTTCTCATTTTCTTCCTCCTGTTAATGTGCTAAAAGTGCTTATTTTTGCGCACCTTCTGCCTTGACGGTAATATAATACAGTGTTTTAGTTAATGTTTTCAGTATGTCCATTTATTTCCCTTTTTTCCTATATTCCTTTTTTGATTTTTAAATATAGAGGATCTGCTCCGGAGCCCGACTCTTCTTTGGCGTTTTTCCGCATCAGTTCGGCAGGAAACTTCTTGTTTATATGGTCAAGTTTATCCTTGATAATTTGCTCCGTATCAAGATCAAGAAGTACGGACATATCCAGGGCGTAGATAAAAACATCAGCCAATTCTTTTTTTATCTGTTCCATCTTTTCTTCGTCTGCTTTTGTCTCTTCTATACTCAAACTTGTCCATTGAAACAGTTCAAGCAGTTCTGCCGCTTCAATGCTTATAGACTTTGCCAGATCCGATGGGCGTAGCTTATTCCAGCCTCTGTCGTCAAGATATTTCTTTATTTCAATCTCGATGTTTTTCATATAGAATATTTAAAATTTGATTATTAGATATTATAACTTGAAACATTAAGTAAGTCTAAAAATTCTGTTTTTATTTACACCAAATCGTACTAGCAAAGACAATAAACTACGTCCATTATCTATGGATATAATTTTGGCTTTCCTGAGCCTTTAATACCACCAAAGCCTCATACCACCTCTTGATATCCATCACGATGGGGTTTAAATTCTCAATACAGTAGACTACAGCTAAAAAACAGCAGTAAAACTGCTGTTTTTTATTTACATAACAAGAAACAGAAATATCAATGATGATTTGGAAATAAATGTTTTACTGCGATTAGAAGCATAGTAGTAATTTGCGTTATCGTTGCTCCGACCAGGAGTCTAAAACTCCATTCTTCTAAATTAAATCCCCACCATTCTGTAGCTTGGCACCAAGCATAGAAAAAAATAAAGACAGTCTCGGTCCCAAGAAAACTTAGCAGGATCCATAAAGTTTTTCTTTTTAAATTAATATTTTGCTCCAAGTCACGATTTTCTAACGCCTTATGCTGATTATCGATTTTATTCTGGATTGAATAGACTTCGTCATCATCTGGCGTATAACTACGAGGTTTTGCATTAGAAACATAAGAAATAATATCTTCTAGTTCCTCTTGTCTTTCTTTTTCCATAGCCTCCTGCTCTTCTTGCAAAAGTTTTGGGTCCTCCTCTGCTTCACGACTCTCTCCTTCTAATGCTTTTATGAGAGAAGCTATGATTTCTTCTTCATTTTTGTTTTTCATGCTTCTATCTATAAGTAATTAGATTAAGTCTCTCCAATCTTATACTCATAGCAGAAACAGAGACATCAAATATTTTTGCACATGCTTGCACATCTTTCAAAGATATCCATGCGTCCTTTACTAATTCCGCAGGCATGATTAAAGAGGCGGCAAAGCTATTCGCTTCGGTTTCTATTTTATTATAAACAGCAGTATCTAATCTAAATAATGTTCGGTTTCCATCTAAACTCCCCTCTCCATCAATAAATACTTTCTCCGATTTTAGATACTCTTGATGTAAAAAATAATGTCCTAATTCATGAGCAACAGTAAAGTGTTGTCTTGTTTTTGGCTTTTCATTATTTATAAATATTGTAAATCCGCTATTATCTTTATTATATTGTATCAATCCAGATATATCATTTGGTAAAGAAACCAAGAAAATAGATAGATCGTTTCTATCTTTTTGGATATTTCCGTAGGGAAAAGGCGACAGTTTATCTGGATTATATCTTGATATTATTCTTTCCGCCTCTTTCTCAGGATTTAATCTTTTTTGCACTTCTGTCATGTCTCTTTTAATATATATTAATACCCTCTTCTTCATTTTTATACTAACATTTTCCGCATAGAAAAACAAATTTTTACCAAATACGAATCCTTTAAAATAATCAAAAGGATTTTCCCCTTCTACCTAAATTATGAATTTGTGACTTATTATAATGGCTAATGCCCAGTTATTCTAAATCTACAAACTGTGGCTAAAGAATAAAACAGCAGATAATTCTGCTGTTTTATTCTACCAATCATCATAATATCTTCGTTTTCCCCCAAAACCGTGCCTGTTAGACATTCTTTTATGAATCCAATAATGCTGGCTTCTTGAACAAACCTGAAGATTCGAAGAACGGTTATTTCTTTTGTTTCCGTCTCGATGATGGACAACTTCACCTTCACCAAGGGATCGACCCAATCGCTTCTTTACAACAGCCCGATGGACCAATTTTCCGCTATCTTTATATCGCTTATACCCATTACTGAAAAAATAGTTTCTAAATCTCGAAAACATTTTTGTAAGTTAAAAATAAACATTCAATAACTGTTACCTCCATGTTCTTCTTTTATTAATTTCCTCTTTTTCTCGAAAAGCTTTTTCTAGGTCGATTCCGAAGCGATTAGCGATAGAACATACGAAAATCAATATATCTGCCAGTTCTTCATCTACCGAGCCAATAGCTGATTTCTGATCAATACCCATTTGCTCTGATTTGCGGATTGCTTTAAAAAGCTCACCGACTTCTTCTCCTAAGAGCAGGGATCTTTGTAAGACAGTCTGATCATTAAAACCTCTTTCCTTTTCTAATTCAGTTACATAGTTTTGAAAATCCTTTAAAATAGGATTTTCTTTGAGTTCTGGCATATTATTAGTTATTAGTTGTTATATTATTCCTGTAATCGAATAACCCTCCAATATACATCTTACACCAGGATAATTCTTATTCTATTTTCATATGTGTAAAACATAAATTACCATTATTATAACAAATTGAGCATAAAAAGCATCTTTTCAAAGGCTTACCCCGTCCTCTTTCATTATTCACCTAAAAGAGATAGGATTATATCATCTCTACACTCAATAATCTATATCTAAAATTATGAAAATTGTAAGCGCCTGTTTGTGCGGGATAAATTGCGCTTGGAACGGAAAATCAAAACCTTCTCAAAAAATTATAGAGCTTATGAAATCAGGAGAAATAATTCCTGTATGCCCCGAACAGTTGGGAGGCCTGAGCACTCCGAGAATCCCTCAAGAAATACGGGGATGCTCAGGCGAAGATGTTTTAGCCGGCAGATGCAAAGTTATGAATAAAAATGGGGAGGATGTTACTGCTCAATTCATAAAAGGCGCAGAAGAGACTTTGAAAATCGCAAAATTAGCAGGCGCCACGGAATTCATCGCCAAATCCAAGAGTCCGTCCTGCGGCTGCGGCTCAACCTATGATGGGACTTTTTCCGGCACTCTTATCGAAGGAGATGGCTTAACTACAGCGCTTTTAAAACAAAACGGGATAAAAGTGGTAAATGAAGAAGATCTTTAAGAATAACTAATTTTATTGCTTTAAAACGGCTAGAGCTTCATACCACCTCTTAATATCTAGCATGATGGGGTTTAAATTCTGGGTACAGTAGACTACATGAAAAATAATCCCTCTTCTGAGGGATTGTTTTTATGTTTTTATTATTTTTGTTTTTTGAGCAAAAGATGGAAATTTTTATTTTTCTAGACATTGATCCCCAAAGGCCGCCCATGCCAGATTATTCCAA
>JAQUYG010000026.1 GCA_028691985.1 Minisyncoccota bacterium | reverse complement strand
TCCCATTTAAGATGTCCATAGCTTTGAAAAACATTAGGGGAGAGTATGATCCTCTTGTACTTTCTATCACCAATAATTTTTATCACATAGACATCAAGACTGTCTGCCGTCTTAACGATATCGCCGTCACAGATAGACACATCTTCCGCTGCATTATAATCATCCTCTTTCATTATCTCTCCATTCTTGAAAGAATATTTTACAATATCCGAAACGCCGCCCGCACTCGTTCTAAATTTTACATAAATAATATCAAACCCATATGATTTCAAATCCACAGAACCATTAATCCTCTCCCACGAGGAATTATCAAAGTCTTCCGTTTTAGAGACGGCAATAAACTTAATATCGTCAGAAAGGACCTCCTGGTTAATAACTCCCCCGGGATCGACAGAAGCCCTCACACTGCTCGTAGACGGCCTGGAAGGTGCAACGAAGACCCCTCCCTGCGACCTGACGATTATAGAGATTGGACTTCCCAGACTATACGAATTGTCTGTCAATTGTATATTTGCTGTTTCTGCCCTATAGAGGACAAGTGTCGTAATAGCTACACCATCAACAAAACTCAATGTCACACTTTGACCAAAACTTAAAGCATTGCCGGTATTATCTGTTGCCGTGGCCAAATACGCCCCATCAGCGCTTGCCCCGGAGAATGTAATCGTCTTATTGCCAGAATAGGGAGTGAAAACTTCTCCCTCATTGTTAATCGCAGTAATAGTTAGAGTAACACTGTCTCCCCAATCCACTTCTGAATCGGAAGCAATCACGCTAAAATGATTCATAACTCTTGATTCTTCCGCCGACAAAGCGGAAAAAACCCCAGAAGAGTCCTGATTATTATATTCCGTCTGTATCCAGTTCGCCCCTCGTTCGCTGACGGAAACCCTAACTTCGTCTATCGTACCATCGAAACCATAATCCCCCGCCCGATTATCATTATAGCGTCCTATCCAGAAGCCGCTACGTAAAGTACTCAGACTTCCGAAGACAGTATCGTCCGAATCCTTAAGCTCGCCATCAACATAGAGCTTCATTCCACTAGCGCCATAAGTCGCAGAAAGATAATGCCACTCGCTATCATTAAGATTGGCATCACCGACTACATCATAAGCCGTACCATCTTTCGTTATAGAAAATTTTCCCGCATCAAAAGAACCGAACATAATAGTATTTCCTTCCTTACTATACTCAGAACCTTCAATAATAATCGTATAGTCTTCTGTTTCAGATTCGGTATTATAATCACAATCATCTGGCAACCAGGTAGCATTTGAAAAATACCCATTGTACCTAGCGCGAACTCTCATTCTCGTAGAACCGTTTAGTGCAGTAGTAGGAATAGTCACGCTTATCGAGTGACCTATCTGATAACTGCTCTCTGCGGTTACCAAGAATTCTTCTCCGTCATCATCAAAATCTCCATCCTGGTTAAAATCAAACCATACCCTAACAGAGTGATGCATATAGGGAGCATTTGTGGTCGTAAGAGTATAAGTACTTCCTGCCTGCACGGTAGTTGAAACATCTGTATAATCCGTATAAGCGTTTCCTGTAAAAGCAGTCGAAGAATTATATATGGTATTAAAGGCCACACGCTGCAGATAATAATACTGGTCAGTATATGCACTCACACTGCAATAAGTACTTTCACTGCTATTATTAGAAAGAATCGTTCCTTCTGCATTGGACTTGATCCAGGACGATATCGTAAAGCTTTCTTCAGCATTTAGCACTGAATCTGGCAAATCTATGCGGCTATAATAATAAACTGGATTATAGTAATAATACGGAGCATACATAGAGTCTTTAAATATATCAGCCCCTCCTATTTTCCCTTCTCCATCAGTGGTTGAAATATCATAGAAAAGAAATGAAGTCCCATCCACACCGTTAGAAGTCGAATCCTGATGTCCACCGCTCGTCCCATTAGCAGGAGCTTCATTCAAATGTTGCACCATTTTATAATTCGAATCCCAAACATTCTCCGTATCCTGTTGATCCGCAGCAGAACTATTACCGTAATACACATAAATTTTTGTGTCTGCCTCATAAGAAAGTTCGGGAATTTTTACCCAAGCGACAAGTTTTCCGGAGGAAGCATCATATTCTTCTATCTCATGTGAAAGCTTAGTCGTTCCATCACTCAGAGTAAACAGAATATCGAGACCTTCATCGTTCCCCACTTTCCCATCATTAGACAAACTAATAAAATCATAATCGGTATGGTCAAACAAAAAAGGGAAATCAGTCAGATTTTCATTGACAACTTGGGTATGATCTATCGTTACTTCCTTCCGATAAAACCACTCCGCATCATACCACTCCGCCCCGTCTGCACTCACAGGAACAATATTGCCAAAAACACTATACAGACAAGAAATAACGAACAAAAAGACTAAAAAGCTCTTGCTCTTAAAAACACAGCAGACACCGGAAAACCTTTTCTTTAAAAACATTCCTAACACTATCCTAAACATAAAATTTTATATTAGTAATTCTACGAGACTATTGTTTTAACATCTCGATAGCTTTATCAAGTTGTGGATCTATCCCGTTTTCATAATCCTCATAAGTATAATCAATTTCTATATCAGGTACGATTCCATTTTCATTTATATTCTCCCCGCCAGGAGTAAGCCACTTGGCGACAGTAACCTTAAGAGCCGAACCGTCTTTCATATCAAGAATCCCCTGCACAAGCCCCTTCCCGAAAGTCGTCTTTCCTACCAGAGTTGCAAGTTTATAATCCTTAAGCGCGCCCGCCAAGATTTCCGAAGCACTGGCACTACCCTCGTTTACCAGAACCACAATAGGGATACCGTCAAACCTTTTTCCACCTTCGGCTTTATAAGCCTTCTTGCCCCCTTCCGATTCTTCAAAAACGACAACTTCGCCATCATTAACAAACCTACTAGCAACCTCTACCACAACATCAAGATAGCCTCCGGGATTATTTCTAAGGTCCAGCACGATACCCTTTGGATCCTGAGATAGGATATCTCCGATTTGCCCATCCAACTCACTTGCCGTTTCTCTCTTAAATTGTCTTATTTCCAAATAGACGATATTATCCTCCTTCATCTCCCACTTCACCGTCTGATCAGCAATCTCTGTGCGCACAATCTCAAAATTCAAAACTTTCTCACCTCTTAATATAACCAGGGTAACTTTTGTCCCCTCTTCGCCTCTGATAAGATTTACTACTTCATCAACACTATAATCCTCAACATTTTCTTCACCGACTTCTATGATCTTATCACCAGAAAGAAGTCCCGCCTCTTCTGCCGGACTACCTTTGAGCGGAGCAATCACCGTAACGAAACCGTCGCGAAAACCTACTTCAGCCCCGATTCCACCGAAAAAACCACTCATATCCTCGTTCAATGATTCGTTTTCATCGGGTGACATAAAAACTGTATATGGGTCCCCCAAAGAATCCACCATTCCCGAGATAGCTCCATAGACCATCGCCTTCTCATCTAAAGGGCTTAGGGCATAATTTTTTTCCAGGGCCTCCCAAGTATCCCAAAAAATACCGAAGTCTGCCTTCTCATCACTTACTGTTCTATCTCCCTTAACGAGCCCTAGGATATTCTCACTCATGCTACTCGAAGGAATCGAATTCCTTCCGTAGTCAAAACCTATCCCGAAAGAAACAGCGAGCAAGAAGATGGGCACTAAAATTTTTTTGTTTATATTCATCAAAATATTCTTAAATTATTTCTCAAAGATGTCCGCACAAGCTTTGTGTATCGCATTATAATCATCTCCGTCTGGAAGCAGAATATATGCTCCACCAGAAGAATAAGTCTCATAAAGAAGCCCTGCATCGGTTGTATCAAATACCTGCCTCTTGATATCTGAATCGCTCATCTTATAAACCAACTTCGCCAATTCCTGTATCTCCCACAGCTCCGCATCTGTCCTGACATGTTTTCCTAAAGAATTAAGGATTGATATTATTTTAGAAGGACTAGAGAGGATTCCCAAATTTAAAGCCTTATTTTTAACACTCACTAAGACCTGTTGTTGTCTCTTTGCCCGCTCAAAATCGTTACTACTGAAACGAGCTCTGACGAAGAGTAGCGCTGTATCTCCATCAATAATATTTTCCCCTGCCGGGAGTGCAATACCTCCTTCCTCAAACTGATACATTTCAGAGAAAGGTCTGTCCAAATATATGGTAACTCCGCCCAAAGTATCAATAATTTCCTTAAATGCTTCAAAATCTACACTAGCTGTATAATGTATATCCAGTCCGGTTACTTCTTCAACCACATTCTCGCTATAACCTAATCCTTCCTGCCAATCGCCGCTTTTCATACCATAAGCGTAAGCTTCATTTATTTTTCCTTTCGCATCGCTATAAGGTATGTCTATATAAAGATCGCGCGGAACTGATATCAAGGCAACCTCGCCCGTCTTGACTTTCATGCTCATGATCATCATTGTATCTGTCAGAAGTCCACCGTTGGGATCATCAACGCCACGCAATCCCAAAAGCAAGACATTGAGCCTGTCTAGCTCGCCGTTATTGATCTTGTCTACCGGAGAGACATCGCCCCCCTCCACAGGAAGAATCTGGAAGAAATTATTACTGAACGGAAGCATCTTAATAAGACTCTTAAAGACAGAGTTCTCCTGCCCTGTTATCTGGTCGAAAGCGGAATTTGTCCGATAAATGAAATAACTACCTGAAGCAATCAGAGCAAGAAAAAAAACCAGAAAAATATATTTCAACTTAAAAAAACGATGTTTTTTCTTATTTTTCTTTTGAACCTCATTAAGAAGAAAGGGGCCAGCTTCTTTCTTTTTCATTCCTTTAACCTCCTTTATCTCCCTGACTCGGAATTGGCTTTCTGGTGACTGATAAACCATAATTTATATTTATATTTATATTTAACACACTAGGAATGATACTACAATCGGACGAAAAAATCAAAAAACAAAAAACACCGCGATTGCGCTTGTATTTAGTACAAAAAATCAAGAGATTTTCTTTCCTTATTACTATTTGCCTTTATAGTCCAACTGCTCTGCACGATATAATAATGCAATGATAATGATAAGAATTATAAGGACTTTATCGTTAAGGAGCACTACATCAAAGAATCCGTAAGCAGACAACCACGCGAATGCGACCAGGAAGGCCCCAGATAAGAAACGCAAATTATCATCCTTAAGTCTATAAGAAAGATCAAAAAGCTTCCTCGCTATATACCACAATATAAGCAGAAAGAACAAAAGTCCCAAAAGGCCTATTTCGACCGCAATATCCAGATAGATATTATGCGCAGAAGAACCAAGCTTGGTAGTAGAAACATTCTCTCCTATTGCCACAGAAAAATTACCGTAACCCACTCCCGATAACGGATTTTCTGCGACTGACACTGCCGACTCCTTCCATATTTGCAGTCTCCCCTTATTAGAAGTTTCGTCGAAATCATATATGGATTTAGTCCGTCTCAGCAGCGCGTTGCCGCGATTCTCCACCACCAGTCCATCACGAACTATCTGCGCGTCCTGATTCATATTTAGAAAAAAGGAAGAGACGGGAAGCAAAATAGCAAAAAGAGAAACTGCCACCAGAATAAGCCGATGATTATCGTGCTCACTCAAAAATCTCTTATCGCGCAAAAGTTTATTTTTCTTAGAGATTCTCCCAAAATAATAGAACCCCAAAGCGACAGCAAGCGCGCCCAGCCATCCCGCCCATGCCCCCCTGGAGCCAGAAAAGAAAATCGCCATCAGAGACAGAATCATCAGAATGAAATATTTTTTTCTACTTTTTTTATCGTTTGAAGACTTAAAATAGAAAAGTGTGACGGCAAAAAGCATTATCATCAGCATTGAGAAAGAATGAGAATCCGGCATCAATGAAAACATACGGAGCGTCGGCGGTAAGTCAGTTCCTTCATAATATGAAAACCAAGTATTGCTGTAGCTGAGGAGCACGCTCATCTTTTCTCCGTATAAAACCTGAATCACATAATTGTCCCACAACCCCCAAAAATCATAAAGTCTGACAAAGAAAGAAGCGACAAACTGAGCATAACCGAAAAAAAGCATTACAAGCAAAGAGATAAAAACCGCTCTTATAACTTTTTCAATATCTTTTTTCTCCTTAACCGCCATCATTATAATCGGGAAAAGCAGCGCTGCACTGGAGATAAAAATAATTTTTTTAATTCCCGCTCCGGCGCTAGCGGCGGAAAAAAGAGACAAAAGGGCGATCAGAAAAAATGCGACAAGAGGAATAAGTATTTTGTAATAATTGGCTTTTTTTATTTCTTTCAGTAACACAGAAAATCTCTGACCAAAATCCTCAATGCCCTTCAGTTTTTTCTTTCTTATCTCATTAAAAATTTTTCTTGCCCCGGCGCTTGTCAAAAATATCTTCAAGAAAAGGATTATGACAGCGAACCTCCAAACACTCATCGCGTCCGAAAGAGAACTAGGTGGAAAAACGACAAAAAACGGTATAGATAGGATAAAAAGCAAAAGAGAATCCAAATCATCCAAAACAATGATTCCCAGAAAAAAAATTAAGAGAAAAACAAATGAGAATTCCTGCGGCAGATAAGCCAAGGACATCAAAAAAACGATCAAAACCTCCAAAGACAAAAATCCGATAATCTTTTTATCCATAAATAAACAATTAAATCTTTCTTAAAATCGCACTCAAGGTGTCATCCGCAGCTTTTTGCCAGTTGAACCTCTTGATATTATCCCCGCCCTTCGCAATCAGCTCTTCCTGATATTCTTTACTGCCCAAGACCCTATTGAAACTTTGAGAAATACACTCGGGCTCATTCTCTTTTGCAAATTCAACCGAATCACCCCCAACTTCCACAAGCGAAGAGTTATAGCTGGTTATGACAGGTTTCCCAAAAGACTGCGCCTCTATAACAGGAAGCCCGAAACCTTCATAATCAGAGAGATAGATAACCGCCTCACAACCGCCATAGAGATTTATAAGATCCCCCTCAGAAACAAAATCAACCCTTACAATCCTATCGCCTTTAAACCTTTTATTGATGCCTTCTATCTTGCGATCGACATCGACAAAAGGAAAAGTTGCATTTTTGCCGACAATGAGAAGTTGAAAAGATTTATCCCCTTTCAAAAATTCTTCAAATCCATCGATGATTTCCGACACTCGTCTTCTGGTAAAAATCGTGCCCAAATTAAGTACAAATCGAGAAAGTCCGAATTTATTTTTTATTTCATCAATACCCTTCTCGTCAGCACCTTTCCCGAATCCGCTATCGACAGCGAGCGTAGTCACAACAATCTTCTCTGGAGCAATCTTATAATATTTCACAATCTCACTTTTACTATAGCTTGAAACCGTAAAAATCAGATCGGCTTTATAAGCGGAAATTTTCGATAATGCCCTGAGAACGAGCTGGCTCTTTTTATCAAACCACTCGGGATGAGCCTCATAAGAAATATCATGTAAAACAATTGCCGATTTTATACCGCAAAAAAACGGCCTCAGATAAAACGGCGAAAAGAAAAAATCAGCCCCGTCTTTTTTTAAATTATATGGGAGCAAAAAATGCTGAAAGAAAAAATTACTGGAAAAACCGAAAGGATTATCAAGCCGCTTTAAAGTAAAATTATCGCTTTCAAAATAGTTTTTATCCGCACCTGAAACATCAGGAACAAGGTCCTTAAAATATATTATAAATTCGACATCTTTCCTTTTCCGCCACACCCTCAACAAATTTTCCAAATATCTCCCGACCCCAGTCTTGTCCCCCTCCAAGCTCCGTGCGTCAATAGCTATTTTCATAGAAAAACATTAAATAATACTAAGTAATTCTATAGAAAATAAACCAGTAAGTCAAACAAGACAATTATAAAAAAATACTTTATTTCTAATAAATAAAAAAGGGGATATAAGTTTTATCCCCTTCTATTTAGAAAATTATAAGTCCACCGGTGTCCACGGTTCCATTTTCATCTATAATTCCCGCTTTTTTCAATTCCTCAAAGAAAGCATTAGAGTTTTTATCCGCTTCATTGGAAAACCATTTGCCATTCTTAAACTCATATTGATACTTTTTCGTACCGATACGGAAAGTCACATGGCCCGGCAAAATTTGCATTGAACGAACGCCGAGATCCTTACTCTTTTCTTTCATCTTTTGCTCTGCCTCTAAAAGATTCATCAAATTCACACTCCTATTTTTACACGAAACTAATCTTTTTTGATTAAGTTGTCAAAATAAAACTAACATAAAACACCCAGAAAGTAAATAATCATAAACTTCTCAAGGCTCTACATTCAAAGCATTGCCTTGTAAAAATAAAACAAACCTCGAACAATTATCGAGGCTTAGAAAAACTTTTTCCAATATAGTTTATATCCTGCCAAAAATTCCCCATGGTTAATCACCAGCACGAAGACAAAGATTATTAGAACAAAAGCTGTCAAAAGAAACCATAGAGTAAATTCCGTCAGAAGTTTTCTCAGTCCTTTTAGCTTTTCAATTAGCCGTCTTGTCAGTTCCTCAGCCATTATATCCGCCATCATGACCAGAAGAGCAGCTAAAAATACTAATAAAGCTATGAATATCTTGGTCCTCCTTTTGTTTTTCTATATTTAATTACTTTTATAAAGACAAACTAAAAATTTTTCCTTGATAAGTCAATACAAAACGGGACATTCCCAAACAAAAAACCCCAATCGCGCCCTTTCGAGCAAAATTGAGATTTCTTGTATAAAAATATTTATCTTACAGCGTCTTTCAAGCTTTTTCCAGCCTTGAACTTTGGAACAGTCATCGCAGGAATCTGGATCTTCTGACCCGGGTTCTGTGGATTAACACCTGTTCTGGCAGCTCTCTTGCTGATATCGAAAGTTCCGAATCCTGTCAAAGCTACTTTCTGTCCATCAGTCAAAGAATTGGTGATAGTTTCAAGTACAGCGTTGATAATCTTTTCGGCATCCTTCTTGGAAACATCTGTCTTAGAGGCTACGCTGTCAATCAATTCATCTTTTGTCATTTCTACACCTCCCTTCTTCTTAATTTGTTAAGCACTAATTAAATGCTATCTATAAAAATCAAAAGTGCAAATTTATTTTTCTAAAGACATTATACACAAATGGCTAAAGTAAGGCAAGTTTTCAATCTTCGACAAAAACGGTTTCTTTTAATCTGTCAACTTTTATCGCTTTTCCTGTATTCTCGTCTATTTCCATTATTACTCCTTCCAACAAAACCTCCGGTTCTTCCGCTAATTTGTATTTGAAAGCAGTGTTATTTATAAACTGATCCAGTACCGCCTGCCTTTCGCACCCCAGGATAGAGTTACGGACCCCGCACATCCCTGCATCGCTTATATAAGCCATTTTTTCGCCAATAATCATCTCGTCCGCCGTCTGCACATGAGTGTGTGTTCCTAATACTGCCGAAACCCTGCCAGACAGATACTCCCCTAACGCCCGCTTTTCACTTGTCGCTTCCGCATGAAAATCGACTATTATCATTTTTATATTTTCCATTTTCCCGTTCTCCTCTAAAATTTTTTCAACGACTTCAAACGGAGAAACCGTTTCTTTCTCTATAAACACTCTGCCCATAAGATTTATTACCAAAATCTTTTTACCTGAAATCTCGAAAATTTTCCCGCACAAATTTGTGTCCATATCCTTCAGATTTGCCGGCGCAACAAAATTCAGATCCCCCGTCTTTAAGATATCAAAAGCCTGGGAATTATCCCAGGCATGATCTCCGCAAGTTACAATATCTACCCCGGAAGAAAGTATTTCTTTGACGGTATTTCTCGTGACACTTCTTCCGTGAGCAAGATTATCGCTGTTCGCTATGACGACATCAATTTTTCGACTCTCTCTGTTCTCTCTTAAAAACTTAGCGACCGCTCTACGCGCCGGTTTGCCCACCATATCTCCCAAAAAAAGTACTCGCATAAGCAGAAAACTAAAAGATAAATATTTACCTAGCGTATTCGACTGACCTCGTTTCACGGATTACATGAACTTTGATCTCTCCCGGATAGTTCAGCGTTTCCTCGATCTGATCGGCGATTTTCCTTGAAAGCTTCATTGCGCCCATATCATCGATTTTTTCCGGCGTAACGAATACGCGCACTTCACGACCAGCCTGAATGGCATAACTTTTCTCGACTTCCTCGAATGAATTAGCGATATTTTCCAATTCCTCCAATCGTTTGATATAATTTTCCAAAGTATCTTTTCTAGCTCCCGGCCTGGAAGCTGAAATCGCGTCCGCAACTTTGATAATGATTGCCTCTGTGCTCTCATACGGGAAGTCCTCGTGGTGCGACTTCATGGCGGTTATGATCTCCTCAGATATTCCAAATTTCTTGAGAATATTCATCCCGATCTCAACATGAGTTCCCTGGATTTCATGATCGACCGCCTTTCCGATATCGTGCAAAAGTCCGGCCTTCTTGGCAATAGTTACATCAGCTCCGACCTCACCCGCAATCGCGGCAGAAAGACGCGCAACCTCGACAGAGTGCAAAAGAACATTCTGTCCATAGCTGGTTCTATACTTCAACCTTCCGATAAGCTGCACTAATTTCGGATCAAATCCGACAACTCCCAGGTCCGCAGCTGCAACCTCGCCCGCCTCTTTGACGGAATTTATGATATCTTTTTTAGTCTCTTCAACCACCTCTTCAATTCTTGCAGGATGAATTCTTCCGTCAGAAATAAGCTTTTCCAAAGAAAGTTTTGCCACTTGCCTCCTAATCGGATCAAAACCGGAGATAATAATGGTCTCGGGAGTATCGTCTATGATAACCTCAACGCCCGTAAGCTGCTCCAAAGTTCTTATATTCCTTCCCTCTCGCCCGATGATCCTTCCTTTCATTTCATCGCTAGGAATGTCCACCGTTGAAGTTGTCGTCTCTGCTGTGTTGGCTCCGGAATATTTCTGGATCGCTTGCACAATTATATCTCTCGCCCTCTTGTTCAGCTCATCAACCCCATAAGTCTCCAATTGCTTGATCCGCTTCAGGATATCTCCCTGATTCTGTTTCTCAACTCTTTCTAAGATGATGGCCTTCGCCCTCTCCTGGTCAAGATCGGCAATCTTTTGCAACTTCTCCAACTGCTCAACCTTTATCTTTTCAACCTCTTCTTTTATACCCATGATCTGCTTGCTCTTTTCTTGTAGAGATTCCTTTTGTTTTTCCAATTCACCGGATTTTTTGTCGAGTGCATCTTCCTTATTTGCAACTCTTTCTTCATTCCTGGCAACTTGCCTGTTTCTTTCGGTTTCCTCCGCTTTAGCTTCTTCTAAAACCTGGACTGCTTTGTTCTTGGCTTCAAGAACTATTTCCGCAGCCTTATCCTTCGCTTCTGTGAAAATTTTATTCACTTTAGCCTCGGCACTTTCCACCTGTTTCTTGGCAAAAAACTGCCTGCCAAAATAACCTATCACAGTCCCCAAGGAAAAAGCGATAAGTATTGGCGCAAACACATTGATTGATTCCATTTTTTTCTCCCAAATCCGACACGATACAGAACACGATTCGCACTCGAAAATCTAAGAAACTGCAAGACAAAAAATAATGGATTTTAAAACTGCAAAACCAACGCCTTTAATCTGCCACAGAAACAACCCGCCTCACTCAAGGACGCATAGTTCGAAAAATCTCCATTCTTAAACAAAAAAATAAACATAATCTTTGCATTTTCCAATTTTTTAACCGAATACGACCACATTCTCTCAGCCGGAAATTAAATTACTTATTACAGACAAATATTAACAGAATATGAACGAATTGTCAAAAGGGGTATCTCCGAACAAAATACGGGAAATAAAATTTAATTTTTCCGAAGCGCCTCAATCGGACTCAGCTTCGCCGCCTCTTTGGCAGGGTACCAACCGAATACGATTCCAAAAAACGCCGCCACTAAAAACGAGACTGCAATTGCGCCATAAGAAATGACAAATGGCCAGTCCAATCCCGCATAACGAGTGATCAGCTGCGAAGATATAAAAGACAAAGACACGCCGATTACAATACCGATAAAGCCCCCGGCAAGGGAAATTGCCACCGCTTCTAGAATGAACTGCTGCATTATATCTTTATGCCTCGCACCCACTGCCTTACGAA
The DNA here is from genome assembly GCA_028691985.1 of Minisyncoccota bacterium. Classification (GTDB taxonomy): domain Bacteria; phylum Patescibacteriota; class Minisyncoccia; order JAHIHE01; family JAGLIN01; genus JAQUYG01. The sequence goes on along the minus strand of JAQUYG010000026.1, from coordinate 5,400 downwards.
GCCCGATTTCCCTTGTCCTCTCCGCCACAATCACCAACATGATGTTCATAATCCCGATACCTCCGACAAAAAGAGAAATTGCCGCCAACAGCCCCAAAAGAAGCGAGATAGCTCCGGTTATCGAATCGATAGTCGCCAATGTTTCATCCATAGTGATGATCTGAAAATCATCATCTTCTTTATTATCAATATTATGATTCTCTCTCATCAGACTCGCGATTTCCGATTTAGCCTGTGCGAGATACTTCTCGTCCTCAAGCTTGATTCCGATTTCTTGGATGTGATCCACCCCTTGGATCAACTTCTGCGAAGTCTTTATGGGAATGATTACAAGTTCATCCATATTAAAGGACAAGACCGAACCTCGCTCTTTCAGGACCCCTTTGACTTCAAAATTATTATCTTTTATCCTTATACTTTTCCCGATTGGATCAGAAGAACCAAAAAACTCTTTGGCAATATCGCTGCCGATTATAATGACCTTTGCCATACTGTCATTTTCCTGCTGCGTAAAAAACCGACCGACTTTTGTCACAGTCAAAGCATCAATCTCGGGGTAATAAGCATCCGCCGCTATAATCAAGAGCTGCTTTTCCTTTTCCTGATAAACCGCCCATTCCTGGGCAGACGCATAGCCGCTCGCCGCCCCGATATAAGGAAATCTATCCTTATCTCGCAAATCTTCCGCGTCCGAGGATTTAAGCGAAGTGATAACAACCCCCTGCCCCATCGAAGTCAGGCTGTTTTGAAAATCTCCCCCGGGAACTTTAGGCTGGACAGAAATTATATCAGAACCGAAAGACGAGAGCTGCCCCAAAATGAATGCCTGCAAGCCCTGACCTACTGAAACGATCATAATGACTGACGCCACACCAATCACAATTCCCAGCACAGACAAACCTGTTCTGGTCTTATTAGCTCCCAAGCCAGAAAAAGCCAGCTTCACACTCTTTTTAATTTTAGAAAAATCCATTGACATAAATTGTATGATGAAGTAATATAATTTTAATTCTCTAAAAAATAAAGGGGGAATCAAAATAAAAGAAGAAAAAACTAACAACCCACCAGAACCAGAACCAGAAGAAGATGAAACAACGAACCAATTGCCCATTACGGGCCTAGCATAATTTATTTTTTCAACTACACACAGCCAATGCGCTGTTCTCTTTTTTGCCAGAATTCACTTTTTATAGCTTACATTTTTTTCTAGTCATAAACGAAATATACTTTCGTTGTTTTTTATTTATCATTCTAGGCTCTCTTGCATCTACAGGAGCGGTTTTAAAAACCGGCCCCTGATAGTTTTTGAAATCCGAAGTAATAAAATTTATCCCCTATCATATTTTATGCCGCATCGGACAACTGCGCAGGTTAAAACCTGCTACTCCGTAAAACATATCGCCTCTATGGAGTAACAGACTTTAGTCTGTGCCGGCTTGTCCAAAGCCGTTATAAAACATTATAAGCACAAACTAAAACCTGCCACTCTGCAAAACCCAATCACTCATATCTCAACGACTCAATCGCATCCAGCTTTGAAGCCTTGATTGCAGGATAGAGACCGAAAGCCACCCCGATAATAACCGAAACGGAAACAGACAAAGCAATTGAAAACGGGGTAACGACAAAATCCCAATGATATCCGAAAGAGCTAACCGCGTATGCCACGACCCAAGAGAATATCGAGCCCAAAAGAATTCCGATAAATCCCCCGGAAAAAGTAAGCAATACCGCTTCCGCCAGAAACTGCGTAACAATATCCTTCCTTTTTGCGCCTATCGCCTTGCGAAGCCCGATCTCTCTCGTCCTCTCCGTCACTGACACCAGCATAATATTCATAATCCCGACCCCGCCCACCAAAAGAGAAATCGCCGCGATTGCCCCCAGAAAGAGACTGATTGCCCCCGTTACCGAACCGATGATATCAAGCGCCTGACTCATTGCGCGAACCGTAAAGTCATCCGCGACACCCTCTTTAAGATTGTGCCTTTTGCGAAGCAATTTCTCAATCTCTTGCGTAACAAGACTGACATTTTCCTCAGCGTCGACCTCCGCCCGAATCATTGAGATATGGTTGATTCCAAGCAAAAGTTTTTGCGCCGCCTTGATAGGAATATAAATCTGATTATCCTGATCAGAAAGAATAGAGCTGCCTTTTTTGCTCATCACGCCACGAATGGTAAAAGTTTCCTGCCCTATTTTGATTTTTTCTCCGATAGGATTCGCTCCCCGGAAAAAATCATTAGCAACCTCATATCCTAATATCGCATTTTTTACAACGCCGTTATCTTCATCGGGATGAATAAACCTCCCCGTCCCCACCTTTGAACTCTCCACCTCCAAAAAACCGGAGGTCACTCCCGAGAAGTCAACAAACTTGCTCTTACTGCCATATGTCACTTTCGCGTTTCCGTTTGCATAGGGAGTGATGGCGGCTATATGAGGAATCTTACCTATCTCCACAGCATCCTCCAAAGTAAGACTGGTTATAACAATCCCGAAAGCGGAAGCAGGCGGACCATCTTCCTCGCTGCCTCCCGGAATCACCCCGATCAGATTTCCCCCAAAAACTTCCAACTGCGAAAAAACATAACTCTCTGCTCCCGCCCCGATCGCCATAATCGAAATCACCGACCCCACACCGATCACCATTCCGAGCATAGTCAAAAAAGAACGCTTCTTATTGGCGAAAATGTTTTTAAGCGCATATTTTGTCGTCCACTTGATATCCATTTATTTATTATAATCTCCGTTGGAAGCCAATCTCCTATAGCCGTTTTTCTTATCAGCTAAAATTAAACCGTCCTTGATGGTTAGAATCCTTTTTGCACATTCCGCAGTCTGCTGCTCATGTGTCACCATTATGATCGTCGTCCCCTCTTCATTCAAATTTTGCAAAATTTCCATAATTTCTTTTCCGCTCTTGCTATCAAGATTTCCCGTCGGTTCATCCGCCAAAATCAATTTAGGATTATTTATAAGCGCCCTAACAATTGCGACCCTCTGCTGCTCTCCTCCGGAAAGCTTATTCGGCATATATTCAAGGCGATGCCCGAGGCCTACTTTCTCCAAAAGCTCCTTCGCCCTCTTACGGGAAGCTTCCATGTCCACCGTCGTGAGATATGTCGCTGGCAAAAGCACATTTTCCATCACAGAAGTCCTTTCCAGAAGATTATAAGACTGGAATACAAAACCGATTTTTTCGCTGCGAAACTCAGCCAACTTATCGTCATCAAGCTCGCCCGTATCCAAGCCTTCGAAATAATATTTGCCCGAAGTGGCCTTATCCAGAAGTCCCAGAATATACATCAAGGTGGATTTTCCACTACCAGAAGACCCCATGATCGCCACAAACTCACCCTCCTTAATTTCAAAAGAGACGCCTTTTATAATTTTGGTTTCCAAATTTTCATCGGCAAAAAAAGATTTGGTCACATCTTCAATTTTGATAAGACTCGCCATATTACCGCCATTATTTTTTTATTCTTCCTCAATAAAAGTCACGAGCTCATCCCCTTCCGACACCCCCTCGGTTATTTCCAGATAAGTGTCTCCACGAAGTCCGACTATAACATCCTTTTCTTTGATATCGCCTTCCTTATCGACGAACTTAACAAACTTTCTGCCATTTTCCTCATTGAGCGCTTGAAAGGGAATTCTAATCACATTCTCCTCGGACGCCGTCATAATGTCTAGATTCGCCGTCATCCCGGGCTTGATAATTTCGCCGTCGCCCGTAAAAATCGTCATCACTTTATAATATACAACCCCTGAAATTTCCGTTTCTGCCGGATCAATCTCGCTTACTTCTCCTTTAAAAATCTGATCCGAACCCAAGGCATCAAAAGTGATTTCCACTTCATCACCGACTTTGATTTTCGAAATATCCACCTCGGAAATATTCGCTTTGATTTCAAAACCGTTAGAAATCATTATTGACAAAAACACTCCGGCCGTCGAAGCAATTTCTCCCACTTCCCCCTCAATACTTGTCACAACACCATTTTGTGGGGCAATTATGGACGAATCCTTGATCTGATTTTCTATAAGTTCCACGCTCGCCGCCGCCTGATTGACCTGGGCCCTTGAGGCAGAAACCTGTGCAGATGTTGCCCCTGCCTTGACCTGATTCAATCTGTCTTTCGCCTGCTGCAAATCCCCTTCCCGGAGAAGCACTGCGCTTTGAGCTGAATTTATCTGCGTTGTCGCAGAAGAATGAGCAGAAGCAAGAGAGTTATTTGCGACATTAAGCGCGCTCGTAGCCGAGTTAACCGTTGACTGTGCACTATCCAAAGCCGTCTGATTCGTAATCTTCTGAGTAGCAATCGCCTGTTTCTTAGAAGTCATACTCGAGATTGAAGTATTAACGGCCGTTCTGTCGTTAGAAATGCTAGATTTCAGAGCATCAAGCTCCGCTTGGGTAAGAGTAGAAGATGTTATGGTCGACTGCAAAACTTTATAAGTTTCAGAAAGCGCGTTTTTTACTGCGCTTAAAACATCCCCTGTCTTTTCTATCGTTGCATCGGCGTTTTCATAAGTCTTAACAGAATTAACACCATGCCTATAAGCTATCGTTGCGTCATAAAGATTTTCAGCATCCCTTTTAAGAACTTCCGCATTAATGAGATATTGCGAGTTTAGCACACTTAGGGTATTGGCGGCGTCTTCATTATCCAAAACAGTATCATTTGTTTCCAAGGCATCATCTGCTACCGCCAGCGAAGAATCAATCGCATCCCAAGCACTATCATAGAGTTGATCCAAATTATTCTCATTTGATATTTTCGTGTTTTCCAGACTTAATTTAGCATTATCAAGGGTTACTTGTGCGCTCGAAATAGAAGCCTCGGCATTGGCGATACTGCTCGCCGCAGAAGAATTCGTATCCGCCAAACTTTGTTTTGCACTCGTGAGAGCAATCTCGGCATTATCAACCGCCGTTTCGGCAACCCGGATATCTTCACTTGTCGCCCCGTTTAAAAGCTCCTGCAAATTCGCCCGAGCAGCCGACAAAGACGCCTCAGCCTGTGCCAATTGGGATTCAAGTTTTGCCGACTCCAATTTTGCCAACACATCCCCCTCTTTCACTTCATCCCCAACCTTCACATTTATCTCTTCAATCCGACCAGAATTTACGAATTTCATATCTATCTTCGTCTTCGCTTCAACGGCACCGGTCGCCGACACAGTCTGCAAAACCTCTCCGCGCGAAATCCGCACACTCGTATAATTAAGCGCCTTATCTCCCGACGAACCGATTATAACAGCGACAATCAGGATAAGTATAACCACTGCGATTATTATATTTCTCTTCCTCATATTTTTATGAAAAATTATAGTCTTCTAAAAAAGCAAAACTATCTCAAGTATAATGCCTTTTCACAGTTTAGACAACAAAAA
>JAQUYG010000047.1 GCA_028691985.1 Minisyncoccota bacterium | reverse complement strand
TCCCTCACGGTACTAGTTCACTATCGATCACAAAATGTATTTAGCCTTGGCAGATAGACCGAAGTCTATTTTAGTAGGACTGCCGGATTCCCATAAGATTTCTCTGGTCCTATGGTACTCAAGATCGGAAACAAGAAGCCTGTAATAGTTTTCACCTACGGGACTTTCACCCTCTGCGGTCAGGCTTTCCAGCCTATTTGATTAACCATAATACAAGTTGATTGCTTCTCAGATTGATAAATCAATCTACGTTTCCGTCTTACAACCCCCAACATAAAAATGTTAGGTTTGGGCTTTTCCCTGTTCGCTCGCCACTACTTAGGGAATCGAGTTATGCTACTACATCAACAATAATAAATTATTGCCGATATAGTAACACACACGTATTTCTTTCTTTTCCTCAGGCTACTGAGATGTTTCACTTCGCCTGGTTGCCTTCTCATACCCTATATATTCAGGTAGAGATGCATGAAGATTAATTCATGCGGGTTTCCCCATTCGGAAATCTTCGGATCAAATCCTGTTTAGCGGATCCCCGAAGCTTATCGCAGCTGTCTACGTCCTTCATCGTCATTTTGTGTCAAGGCATTCACCGTACGCCCTTATGTGTTTATTTAATGCATTAGTCAACTGGCAATCAATGATTGCCAATAGACGCCATATATATTACCCTCTAAATTTTCAAAGTTCATTCCCAGGCTTTTTACAACCTGGAAAAATGTTTCGACCGCAATAGTCAAACTATTTTTTCAGACTGTGATTTTCAGAACAAAAAAATCAAAAGCAATTGCTCGCTTTCAACCCATACAAACTTACTTGTATATCCTTAGCGAATGTTCCGTTTTCCGTTCTTTTCTAGGTGCAACTGACTTTTCCATAATAGCATAACGTTAAAGACTGTCAAGGGGTGTCATTCCAATCTTGCAAAATATTGTTTTTCCCTTTGTTTAAGCTCCTTTTTAGTCGAAACAAAAACGGATTTTAAGTAAAAGTTAACGAGCGCTTCTTGTATATATTTCAATTTTAAATCGAATATATTATCAGTCGTGGATATACCGAGTTTTGTTACCGGTAAAATACTCTTTTTCGCAAACACGCATAAAAGATTAAACCCTCACAATTATCAGCTAAAATAGAAATAAAAAAACGGCAGAATAGTTAAGCTCTGCCAGCCTGTAAAATTTCTTTTTATTTAAGAAGATCCCATCCGCTGATATATTTTAATCATTATATCCAGATCGTCTTTTGATTCGTTCCATTTTTTTATTTTCTTTTCTTTCTCTTCTTGCTTTAATCGTGACATAGCACAAAAGGCATTTTTCACCCCCGACACTTTAACAATAATCGGAAGAACATCCCCCTCGCAATCCCGTCCGAATATATATATTCCATATTCCGGAATGATTTCAGGGACTTTTTTCAAAAGAATTTTTTCGAGGCTGTCAAACAGTTTTCTATCCTGCTCCTCATTAATAATCTGGATAGCACCATCTTCCAACGGCGTTTCGGGCGATGAAAGATCCAACAAATAAAATACGTCACAGCAAGGCCTCTTTTTTCCTCCGCAACAATCACAACAATCTATTGTCACCCTCACACTTTTTGAACCGCATTTTATCACCTCTACGGAAATCCCGGTACATGCTTCGCTTAGACCTATCAACAACTTCGCCAAATTTGGAGTAAGCTCCCGATTATAGTCTTCTCTTTTAACCCAAGAATCCATCTTATATACCTACCGATTCCAAGCTTCTATGAGCTCAGAGCCTGAAAACAATATAGAGCATTTTAGACAGTAGTCAAGAATCAGGGAGAATCATTATCGCCATATCACACTTCGCAGTGGCAGAAAAATTAGATATGATTAGCATTATACCGCTCTCTCATCTTTCGATTACAAGCTATCAAGTTTTCATTATCTAAATAAAAAAGCAGACATATAATGATAGTCTGCCAATCTCTTGAAAACTGTTTTTTATTTGTCTTACGATCCTATCAATTCACACCGTCTTTAACGCTACAAGAATTTCCTTGTGCGGATTTTTTTGTCCTTCCAAATCATTGATTGCGCGTTTCTCTGACAGGCTAATGGCCTCGATTACCCCGTAGGCACTGACAACTGAGCAGATTGTAAATAAATATCGTCCATGTTCCTTGATGAAATAAATTCGTTGTCCTAAACTTTCGTTTTTAGTTGAATTAAATAAATAATTCATAACACCCTGGCCTCTTTTTCTTTCGGCTTCTGTTATTTCTTCAAAAAGCCATATCGACATAGGTTCAGAAGTCTTTTTCGGCAAATTTTCAACACCGGAATCCAGAAGAATAAATTTTATTTCGACTTCCTTCTTTTGAGAAGAAGCCCCCTCTTCTCTATCGTTGACGGACAAATGTAAGATAATCAATACAGCCTCCCTCCTGAAATTATGTCGATAACAAGAGAATGAAAAGCTGAGTTCCTCTAATTGATTCAATAGCTCTACTAAAGCCGGGGTTAGATATTGATTATAGTTTTGCTTTTTTATAAGTTTCTTGTAACTATCCAAATCCATATTTTTGCCTCCTGGCACCACTTTATGCCGAAGTTTACGGCCAATATAGCATATCGAAGTCATTAGTCAAATATGGATTTGCCTAAAATAAAGACAAGGTATTACGTCTTGTTCTAAATTATAGCCGGAAGAGAATCACTGAGCGTTACTCAAAGCTTTCTTTTTGATAAAATAATACCCGACAGAATCCTTTAAGATAACTCGGCATGTATGAAAAATTCAAAACGTTCTCCTATAGATAATGGAAGCGGCAAAACACGAGCAAAGGCTATGCGATGCTATAAGGATTTTTATGCATTTTACCAAATAATTAAATAATCAAAAAAACAAGGCCGGTACCTCGTTTCCAGCCGATATAAGTCGGCAACGATAAGTTGTAGTTATTATGGGTGGACCCGACAGGATTCGAACCTGCGACCCCCTGCGTGCAAGGCAAGTGCTCTAGCCAACTGAGCTACGGGCCCATTATAACAAAAAAGAAACCGAGTGGGCGCACATGGACTCGAACCATGGACCTCTACATTATCAGTGTAGTGCTCTAGCCAACTGAGCTATGCGCCCTTAAGATTCCAAACAAAAACACATTGCAAAAATACATTTGTAATTATAACAAGGTTTTATTTTTTTGCAAGGGGTGAAATTCGATATAAGAAAATCAAGGCATAAAAAAACAAATTAAGAAAAAATTAAAATCATCTTAATTTGCTGTTCCCTAACTCTATATAGAGTACGGGGGAGATTTTGCGTCCTCGACGAGAACGGGAAGCTTAACGGATTGAGCCCAGCGCTTGGAAGTAGAGCCAGGCAACTTTTCTTTTAAATTACCGTCCATGCATTCCGGATTGATGCAATATGCCGAAAGACAATCATCAATCGGAAGCATACCAAGCTTCAAAAGGCGTCCGCATTTTTCGCAAACAAAAACTTCAATTTTTTTTTCTATCAATTTAAATCCCTCCACTTTTTCTATTCTGGTCAATGATTTTTCAACCAAAATAGATTTTATTACATTAATCCAATTTTGTCAAACATTTTTGGCTCTATACTAACAAGTGTGGTGGATAAATCAAAAATAGTGGTAAGCTTAGCTTAAAACAAGAGTTACCCAACTCAAAGCTAAATTTAACCACTACTTCTATGAAAAAGTGTATCATCGAAAT
>JAQUYG010000025.1 GCA_028691985.1 Minisyncoccota bacterium | reverse complement strand
ACAGCAACATCGTCCCGCTTTTTCATTTTTATAAATTTCACGATATTTTCTTTTTTCATATGTTTCATTCAAAATTATCTTTTTAAATTATCTTTCCACGGGCATCAATATCAATATTTGCTCCGCGATATGCTCGGCGCTCCATTTATGTGTCTGAAAAATAAGTTCATTGGCGATTACATTGTGCAAAACCCCCATCAACATGAACGACATGAAATAGCTGTCACACTTCCCGTCAAAACCTCTCTCTCTCAAAATATTTTTAATGAACGGCTCAACTTTTTCAATCATCCTGTCCCTGCCGCCCACTATCAACTTTAATATGTCTTTTTCCCGAGGAGAAAACTTTTGGATTATGATTTTGGCGAAATTTCTTTCTTCAAGGGAAAAATTTATATAATTTATTATGAATTGTTTCAATCTGTCACTCGACCCACCCTCCCCTTCCAAATTATCCGAAAGCAGTTTCTCAAATTTAGCGAACTCATCCACCATCATCTCCAGAAAAAGTTTCTCTTTCCCATCAAAATGATAATAGAGAGCGGCCTTGGTAATTTCTACTTCCTTGGCGATATCATCCATAGACACGGAAGCGTATCCATATTTTGAAAATAGCATCTCGGCAGATTTTATAATCTTATTCCTAGTCGGACACATGCATTGCTTATTACTTTCTTTCATATTGATTAAATTATTTAATATTTAAAAAACCTACCAAACGGTAGGTAAATAATACACAATAACAAAAAATCTGTCAATATCAAAAAAGGCCTTAAAAAGCCTTTTTATATGAAAAAAGTCAGAAATTATAGCACCACTCGCTTCTTAGATCTAGAAATCGCCTGTTTCTGCAAATCCTCAAATTTATCAAATTCGTCCACAATCTCCTCTCCGATGATTTCCTCAATCACATCCTCGATAGTGACGATTCCCATAATCGAACCGAAAGAGTCAGCTACCACAAAAAGATGATTGCGTGTCCTCTTAAAATCATTAAGCAAATCATCCAGTCGTTTCTGCGGACCGACAAAAATCACACTCCCGCGCGCCAAATCGGCGACCTTCCTGCCTTTCATATCGTGCCCGATCAAATCCTTGGCATAAAGTATACCCACGATATTATCGGGACTGTCTTTATAGACAGGTATTCTGGAATGTCCTGATTCTCTCAAAAGATCGATATACTCGTGCGTAAGTTCTTCCTCACGATCCACCGACACCATAGTTATCCTTGGAGTCATAATCTCCCCCGCCGTTTTCTCGGAATAAGAAAGGACTCCGTTGATTATCCTTTTCTCGTCCGCATCAATCACGCCTCCTTTGACCCCTCCCTGTTGATCGATAATCTTTGCTAATTCCTTTTTGGAATAAACCGTTGGAAGCTCCTCGCCTAGAAGTTTATCTAAGAGCATTGAAAGCGGTTTTGCGATCGGATAAAAAATAAGAACAAAAATCTTTACCAACCAAACGAACCGAGCTCCGAAATCGAGCGCATTGCGGGCAAAAATCGCCTGCGGAAATATCTCCCCCAAAACCACGATTAACGCTATGGAAACAAAGCTCGCAACCACACCCGAAGTGATCGACCCTAAAAGAATCGACAAAATCGAATTGACCGTCACATTGCCGAGAAGCAGTGTGCACAAGAGCAAATTGCCGTTCTTGCGGACATTAAAAATTTTTTCTGCCCTCTTGTCCCCCAGTTCAGCCTTTCGCCTTAGACCATCCGTATTTAGAGTAAAAAGCCCGAGCGTCAGCCCGGAAAAAAGCGAAGAAAGTACTATTAAAAAAAGCACAATCAGAAAAACGCTAGAATGCCCCATAAAAGAATTTAGAAATTAAATCGATTCCGAAAAATCAACCGATAAATCTGATAATACACCAAAAGCAGGAAGGAGTCAAATGTCGAAAAAATATAAACCACCCGCAAAAAACAAAACCGCCTCAATCAACCGCATTGCACTGCCTGACAGTCCACGCCGGCGCAGAGGAGAGGAATGCCGAGAATTTCCCGTCCCAAAAATATCTTTCTCCTCGCCCGATAAGGATAATATCTCCTGCCGCAAACCCATGCTCGACTCCATCGACAGAAATTTTACCTTTCCCCTCTAGGATATAGGCCATCTCTTCACACTCCAGGTTGACCACTCGGCCTTTCTCCGGATGTCTTCCCCGCACCTCGACGACCACCCCTCCCAAACTATCGCAACCCAATCCATATTCAAATGCGTCACATTCTCTACTATTTTTTAAAAGCTTCCTCTGAACCTTCTTAACTATTTTCATTATAAATTGAAATTAAATACTAAATATATTTATAAAATCATTAATATATGCCAATTGCAAAACTTAAATTCGAAAATCTTATCTATAGCACTTCCATTACCGCAATGATTGTAATAATTGTATAATGAAGGATCCAATATATCCCGATACACAGAAAACACTTTGCGCTTTTTTTAAAATCTTCTTTTATTCTATCTTTTTTAAAAATCCTCTTAAATAATATATTTTTTAAAAGTCTTATGGCTCCAACTATAAAATAAAAAATGCCTACCAATAATAATATGATTTGAGAACTGAAAAAAGCCCCGAGTGCAGCAAGAGAATTAAAACCGATAGCAATAAAAGGTATGCAGGTAACAGATAATAATAGCAGCAGAATCAAAAACTGATCGAAAGATATTCTTATGACTTTCACAATATTATAAATTATTTTATAAACGCTTATCTCACCCTCTCTCTGATATAAGCCCTCCCTTCACGCTCCAGGTTGGCCACTCGGCCTTTCTCCGGATGTCTTCCCCGCACCTCGACGACCACCCCTACCAAACTATCGCAACCCAATCCATATTCAAATGCGTCACATTCTCTACTATTTTTTAAAAGCTTTCTCTGGACCTTCTTAACTATTTTCATTTCTAAATTATTAAATAATTGTTATAGATTATAATAAAAAATTATGAATATATTTTTTTATGATTATCTCTTTCACTTCTTCTGGTAAAATATTTCTGGTTTTTATTTCCCTAAAATGTAACCACTCAACTTCAAAATTTCCCTCATAGCCACTATCTGCCTGAAATTCCGGCCCCTGTCCAGTACCGATTTCACCGCTGACAATCTCACAGAAAAAAATATATTGCTCCTGCTGCTCCCCGTCCATTTCAAAATAGGTCTTGGTGAAAAATTCTCCGACCTTCACTTGTACCCCGAGCTCCTCCTCACACTCACGGATGAGCGCCGATTCCAAGCTGGCATCGCCCTCCTCTACTCCTCCGCCTGGAAACACCCAATATTCTCTATCCTCCACGACACGATGGATAAAAAGACATCTTTCCTCCTTTTTGATTATTGCGCGCACTCGCTTTTGCATTTTCGTATGATAAAAATTTTATTTAATCCCAACTCGCAAACCCTTCTCCCGAAATCGGAATCGGCTCGCCCAAAAATTTTGGTTTAGATTTTAAAACAATATCCAACCAAGCTTTCACCACCGCGAATTCCTCTCGAAAATTTCTATAGCTTTCTCCGCCGTAAGGGCGCAGATCTGCGCCCACCCCCACCGCATCCAAGCCCAACTTATCGGCGATATATAAAGCGCGCGGCAGATGATATCCCTGTGTTACGATAACCATCGACTTTACCTGAAAAACATCCCGCGCACGATAAACACTATCATAGGTATCAAACCCGGCATGGTCCAAAAATATGTCCGCCCCAGGCACACCATTTTGAAGCAGGTAATCTTTGGCCGCATTCACCTCATCATATTCTTTTGTACCGTGATCTCCGCTCACTAAGATTTTTTCTACTTTCCCGGCCTCATAGAGTCCGATCGCCATATCAACCCGATCGCGAAACATATCGCTCAAACGCCCATTTTTATATACTCTAGCCCCCAGTACCAGCGCTACTTCTTTTTGCGGCACATTATCCGCATCATGAATAAAGCTCTCACCACCTTTTTGCACGATAAAATTTATCGCCACAACAACAACCACGCCCACAAAAAACAAAACAAGGGCACAAACAAATTTATTCATCAACAATCTCTCCAGTTTCATATTTATACATTTTAAGTATATCTATATTATATCACAAAACACCTCGTAAAAGGTATTTTGATATTTCTCCAATTTTACGATACTAATTCAAAATGAAGTTCGTACCAGGAAGTTTCTGACGGATACCGGCGAGATCCTGTTCGGAATAGGCGTTACCCGACAGATTCATAGTCTTGAGGTTTTTAAGATTGCCCAGTTCGTTGGGAAGCCCTGTCAGTTGGTTATTGGAAAGATCAAGCACCTCCAGTTTGCTCAATTGCCCGACCTCGGCCGGTACACCCGTCATCTGATTATTGCTTGCATCCAAAACTTTCAGATTCCGTAGCTGCCCGATCTGGGATTGGATGGCACCGGTCAGCGCATTATGAGAGACATCGAGTTTTTCCAATTCGGTCATATTGAAGACATAAGAAGGAATCTTTTCGAGATTATTATTGCTGAGATCCAAAATTTTATCTTTTGACACGCTTGTTCCCGCATCTGATGAATCCGCGGGCTGATCAGCATCATTCACCGATGATGCGTCTTGTGTGTTACTGGAATTGTCCGTCTGCTGCCCCACCTCCGGCAGCGCCGCGGGATATTTAGTTTGCACGAAAAAATAAAGGGCTGCGACGAGCATGACGAGAGAGAGCGTAAACAATATTGTTTCTTTTTTCATATTTTTCACTTAATAATTCTAGTAAATAAATTATTCAGTTTTAATATCCTTCTTGCCTCTAGCTTTTCTAAGTATTATCTTTATGGTCCACGCCATCAGCACTACCGCCAAAACCGAACAAAGGATATAGAGCCCGATCAGATTCCAAAATATGAGAAGCGGAGACTTACCGAAAAATTCTGTTTTGAGCTGCGGCAAATTTTTCACGGTGTTAATGATTTCCGCCGGCGGGAATTCCTCCCTAGTCCCCACAGCCAACACATATTTACCTTCATTGTCAGGATTAAAAACCTGCACCAGATAATTTCCCGGCTCCGTCTGCTTTCCCCTAGCGGCCTCCCCCGGCTCAATTTCCGCATACTCCGGTCCTTGGAAATAGTTGTCGCCCGCAAATGGCTCATAGAAACTCGTCCAGTTGAAATCATTGCCATTCAATATCGAAATCGAAGTCTTTTTCTGTATGTTTGTTTCACCTTCCTCCGGGATATCTTCCTGCGTATAGATTTCCACATAGAAATCCTTCCTCGCCCCTTCGATATCCGGCACCAGAAGACCGACATAGAGCTCGAAAGGCTCCGCCGAAGATATCTCGAAGACATTTTTCGCACCTTTGAGTTCCCCATAGAAAGCTTGAGAAATTTCCGGATTCTGCACGACGGTGGTTTTCTCCGTAACAATTCTCGACTGATGCGCGCTAACAAAATTTGCGAACAAAAAAAACACGGCGATGATAATAAAAGCGAAAGTCATTTTTTTCATAGATTTGAAATTATGATTAAGGCTTTATTTATTTGCCGGTATTTACGATCTGCACTGTTTTTTACAAAGAGCTAAAAACTATCACAAAATAAAAACGACAAAATCAACCTGTGCTATCATTATAGCCTATTTCTGATGCTTGGGTCAAACTATAAAAGGCGCGATTTTACGCGCCTTTCTACGGATACTAAATTATTACCTTAGCCACTTTCTCCGCCACACTCTTGTCGAGCGCATCGGGAATGATTTTCTCCGTAGTCGGATCAATCACCGCTTCTGCCAGTGCTTGCGCCGCGCGGATCAGCATCTCGTCCGTAATCTGTTTGACATGACTATCGAGCGCCCCACGAAAGATTCCCGGGAAAGCCAGCACATTATTCACCTGATTGGGAAAATCGCTCCTCCCACTTGCTACGATATATGCCCCCGCCTCTTTCGCCGCGTCCGGCATAATCTCCGGCACAGGATTTGCCAGCGCGAAAATGATCGGCCTCTCATTCATCGTTTTCACCATCTCCGCCTTGAGAACATCCGGCGCGCTCATACCCACGAACACATCCGCACCTCGCACCGCGTCCGCAAGTGAACCTGTCAACTTTTCCAAATTCGTTATTCTGGCAATCTCGTCCTTCGACGGATTCATACACTCGCGCCCCGCGCAAACAATCCCCTTGCTGTCGCACATCGTGATATGTTTGAACCCGTATCGCAAAAGCAGTTTTGCCGTAGCAACTCCCGCCGCCCCGACGCCGCTTATGGCGACTTTTACATCCTCCTTATTTGAACCGCGCAGCTTGAGCGCGTTGATAAGCCCCGCCAAAACCACGACCGCCGTGCCATGTTGATCGTCGTGCATCACCGGAATATCGAGCTCCGCCTTCAATCTCTCCTCGATCTCGAAACATCGAGGCGCAGAGATATCTTCCAGATTGATGCCCGCAAAATTCGGCGCTATCAATTTCACCGTCTTTATTATTTCCTCAGTGTCCTGAGTTGCCAGGCAGATCGGAAAAGCATCCACCCCTCCGAACTCCTTGAAAAGGATCGCCTTCCCTTCCATCACCGGCAAAGCCGCCTCCGCCCCAAGATTCCCTAACCCCAAAATCGCACTCCCGTCACTCACCACAGCCACCGTATTGCCGCGGAAAGTATGCGTAAAAGATTTCGCCTTATCTTTGGCAATCTCCCGACAAACCTCCGCCACTCCGGGAGTATAAGCCAGGCCCAAATCCTCCCGCGTCGAAAGCGGCACCTTGCTCTTGGTTTCCAGTTTGCCATTATGGCTTTTGTGAAGTTCAACTGATTGTGAATATACATCTTGCATATAATTTCATTTAGTTATAACTATATTTTAATCCTACCCTTTTTCCCCCTAAAAATCAAACACCGCCCCGACTTTGTCATTCCGAAATGAGGTACTCCGATTGAGGAATCCCCTGAACACTATTTAAGGTAGAATCTCTGTCATAAGGCTTAGATATAACAAAGGGATTCTTCGATTCCGCTGTGCTCCACTCAGAATGACATAAAGGTTACACTTGTAAAATAACATTTTAATGAATATCGTGCTTTTCCCATATTTCTCACACTCCTTTCAGTCGGTTCAAAATGACAAAATATGGAGTAGCGGGATTTATCCCGCGCGGTTGTCCCAAGCAAAAAACCAACGCATGTGTCCGTTACCGTTTATATCGGATAGCAACGCAGACTAAAGCCTGCTACTCCGTGTATAAATTTAACTTCACTCTATACAGATCAATCGTCATAATTAAGAAAAGAACGGTTTTAAAACCGTCCTCTGCTAAATTTATAAGTAGAAGAACTTCATCAAAAACAACTCTACAGGAAGGCCTCTACTCTGGAAATCCCATATCAGAAAGAACCCTCAATGTCTCGTCATAGATCCTGATATAAAGATGATTACTCCCCTGCAGCGGAAAATCCGCATCTTCCCAGAGCACGATGCCCGCCGCCTTGTGCTCCCTAATCTTTTCAAAATATGTCCTGGCAGTCTCATATTCCCCATCCTCATAATAAGACAATCCCATCAGAAAATACGGAAGGATCGCCTCGGTGGCGGTCAAATCATCGGGTTCAGAAAAATCGACTCCCAACGGATCAGAAATTTCACAAGTATTTTTCAAATCATTATTAGAAATACTCTTGGCAATGCATACTTTAACCTGAGCATTATAAAAACTTCTCATATCCGGCGCATCTTGAAGCAGCTCGCTTCTTTCGCTGAGATTTTGTTCCGCCGCCGCGATCCTATCTGCAAGCCCCTCGTTCTCCCCCATAGTCGCAGCCCTCAAAACTCCATTATCGCCGATCTTGCTATAATTTTCCTGATCGGCAAAATCCAGAAGTATGCCTTGGATCATCATCTCACCAAGCACCTTCTCGACATTCGACCGAGTATCCACTTCAACTTCTTCAACTTGGCTTTCTGAGCCTTCAACAGGCAGAATATCGTTTTCATTCAAAGTTTCTCCCGTCTTTTCTGCAGGGACAGGACCTTTTCCATAGTTAGAACTATTTCTTGCCATAAAAGAAAGAGCAAACATCAGACCCAAAAAAAGAAATGATAGCAAAATGAAGGAAAGCACCGCCTTCAACAAATCCATTCTTGAATTTCGTTCGTTCATTTTTTTAAATTATTTTTTATTTATAATTTTATAATATCTTTTTTTAGTCAAGAAAGCAACCGCCCGACCCTTTCCCTTGCCACATTTCGCCGCAAAAGCACAAGTGGCACATTTTTGATTATTACCAACACTAAACATGTCGTAAAAAACGAGGATGATATGAGCGAGCGAAAAAACGAAGATAACCGTTAAAAAAATAATTTCTATGATATTCATATAAAGTTGTATCAATTAAAACCGAGCAACCTACCACCATTATAAATTATGAATGCCGCCAGATAAGCAATGATGAAAGAATAGGTCGCAGAAAAAATCGTCCATTTCCACGAATCAGTTTCCCTCTTGATAGTCACAAGCGTAGCGACACACGGAGTATAAAGAAGCACGAACACCATGAACGCGTAAGAAGAAAGCGCGGTAAAATCCGACCCGAGTGCTGACGAAAGACTCATAATGCTTGCATCGCCGCCGCTATAAAGAGTACCGAATGTGCCGACAATAATTTCCTTCCCCGCCACGCCAAAAATGAGCGCGACTGCGGCCTGCCAAAAACCGAATCCAAGCGGAGAAAAAAGAGGAGAGATAATTCCGCCGAAAATACCAGCATAACTTTCTTTCGAGCCATAAACTATACCTGCAGGCATGTTCGCCAGAAGCCAAACCAAAATGGAGAATGCGACGATGACTGTTCCTGCGTTCTTAATAAACATCCCAACTCCCTCACTTGCATGAACGATGACTCCTTTCATATTCGGAAAACGATAAGCCGGAAGCTCGATCACAAATGGCGAAGAAAGCTCCTCGAAAATAAATTTTCTAAAAATGAACCCGACCGAAACGGCCATCAATACGCCCAAAGCATAGAGAGACAGAATGATCTCCCCTTGGTGTCCGGGGAAAAATATTCCCGTGAAAAGTATGTATGTCGGGAGACGAGAACCGCAAGACATGAAAGGATTGATGAGAATCGCCAAAAGACGATCCTGTTTGCTCTCCAACATACGCGTTGCCATCACTCCTGGCACATTACACCCGAAACCCAGAATCATAGGAATAAAAGCTTTGCCGTGCAGTCCGAACTTATGCATAAACCTGTCCGTCACATAGGCGATACGCGCCATATAACCACTGTCCTCCAAAATAGCGATGAGCGCGAACAAGATTCCCAAAACTGGCACGAATACCAGAACATTTCCCGCCCCACCGATAATACCATCCGTAACAAGCGAAATAGTCCAAGAGGAAAAACCCGCCCACTGCAGAAACGAAATTGCTAACCCCTCCAAGACTGAGAAAAAAATCTCAATGAAATACGAAAGAGGTTGAGAAAGTTTGAATGCCGACTGGAAAACCGCAGTGATTACAAATAGAAACAGCGGTATTCCCAAGAATTTATCCAGCGCAACGCTATCCAGTCTCTCAGAGATATTTTTCTTATCATCAGAAACGAAAGATTCCACAATACACTCCCTAGCAAGCCCGCCGATAAAACCATAACGGATTCGCGTCAGGATCGTATTCAAATCTTCTTTGAATATTTCCTCGAGATGCGCCACTCTCTCCCCGCGCATTTTCCAGAGAGGAGAAAAATAATCCTTCTTCGATAGAAAGTCCTTTGCCCGCTCATCGCCTTCCAAAATCCCAAGGCTAAGCCATAAAATTTTATCCTCCGGCAATTCTCGGTCGCGACTTACGAATTTTCCGATTTTTACCAGTTCTTCCTCCACCTCCATGCCATAGTCCATTCTCTTTTCACCTTGTCTATTTCTCGCTTGCAAAGCAGCATCAAGAAGCTCTTCTATTCCTTTTTTTTGACTCACATTCACCGCGATCACCGACACGCCCAAAAGTTCAGCAAGCTTTTTTATGTCTATAAATATTCCCTGATCTTGCGCCAGATCGATAAGATTGATCGCAATCACCAGAGGAATATCCATTTCCATAAGGCGAACGGTCATCAAAAGATTTCTCTCCAAATTTTGTGCATCAACAATCTGCACCACCACATCCGGCTTCTTAGACAGAATGAAAAAGGAAGTGACTCCCTCTTCCTTTGTATAGGCGTTGAGACTATAAGAACCAGGAAGGTCCACTACCCGGACCGCTCTCCCCTTGAAATCTAGGGCACCTTCCCTCTTCTCCATGGTTTTCCCGATATTCCCGCCACGCCCGGTCAGCTTGGCGAAAAGACTGGACTTCCCCACCCCAGGATTACCGACAAGCGCAATTGTAAAATCAGATTTTTTCTCCATATATTTTTTTTGCTCCTTCCCGATCCAGCACTATCTTGGAATTAAACACCCCGACCAGCAAAGGTCCGTGATTATCATTCTTGCAAACCTTAACTTCTGCACCGGCGAATATTCCCAAATCCGCCAATCTCTTTTTCAATTCCTGCCCACACCCGAGCGAGACAACACGCACGCAATCTCCTTTTTCAAATGCAGTTAAATTAATCATATTTTTTTATCTTCGGGATATTATGCCCACAAGGACAATTTCTCGGACAACCTAAAAATTTCGCCAACCTCTTGATTGATTCATCGGAAAAATAATGCTCTAGAGCATGAGCCTCGCCATGTATCTTTTTCTTGTCGACTTTCAATATTTTCACCAAGAACACCTCGATGATGCGATGTTTGTACATCACCTTCTCCGCCTGAGAAAGCCCCTGTTTGGAAAAAGCTACCGCGGAATAAGGAGTCATCTCGACCAGACCCCCCTCCTTCATCTTATGAAGCATCTTAGAAACTGCCGCCTTGGAAACCCCGAGCTTGCAGGCGATATCGACTGAATTCATATTCCCATCCGAACTCTCTTCGAAAAGAGAATACATTTCTCTCAGATAATCCTCCTGGCTTTGTTTGGACATAAAAATAAGTTAACCTTAGTTTACTTATGATACACCTTTGCCGGAATAAATCAAGCCCAACTTCTTATATTCCCGATCCGACAAAATAAAACTGACATTTTAAAAAACTCCCCCGAAAGAGAGTATTCTAAAAAACCTATTTTGAAAACGAAAAAATCACGACCTTCCCTCCGGTTAAACCTTTAACCTTTTTCTCACAAAATACTGCCTATGCCACAAAAGATGGAATACCGAAACGACTGCCATCACGATTCCCATTTCCACATGAAACCATAATATCGTACCATAAAATCCGATCTTAATGTCGCTATCAATCATAAAAGACATAAGCATTCCGAAAATTCCCGAGATAAAAAAGCTCACGAGCAATATCCAGTTCCAGAACCTCCTATGCCGAACCAGCGTTATTGTCCTATTTTTAACAAACATCAAGCTCGCACAGTACGAGATCAATGTAAAAAAAGTAATGACAAAAAAATTATGATCTCCCGACATAGCTTTTCTTATAGAATTACAATGGCGCCGTCATGGCACACATTCACCGCTCGTTGAAGACTATTGGAATCCAGATTATTTGTGGAAACTACGATTGCCAATCCGTTTTCCACATCCAGCGCAAAATGTTCCGGATCGACACGAGCGCACTTCCCGCAACCTCGACACTTGTTTTCCAGGACTGAGAGCTCCGACTGAGTCGCCTTTTCCAAGATGCTTTTTTCCGTATCATCGCCCGCAGAAACACTTCCCTCTTGAGTTGTATCCTTATATCCGAAAAAAGCGAAAGCTGCTGAGATTATAGTAAAAGCTCCCAACGAAACGAGCACGGACCTTATTGTTTTCTTATTTTTCATATCTTTATATTAGTCTTATCCCCCTCACACCCATACTACGCTTTTGAAAAAGATTTATTGCATATTTTGTCTAGGCAAGAGGAAGAACGACATATATAAAAAATGCTTGATATACATAAAGAACAACCCACAAAAAAATTATTTTTCAACTTTTATATTTACTCCGTTTATTTTCTTATACTTCCTCTCGCTATTTTTTATGATTTTATCTTCAATCTCCTTTTCCAAGTCAATCCCCAACATCTCAGAAAGCCCTAAAAGATATATCGCCACATCCGCAAGTTCTTCTCCGACATTATTTTTCTTTTTCCGATACGCATCATAAGCCTCACCAAGCTCGCCATAAGTGAAACAAAATTCTTTATCTATATCGTCAAGATTGAACCCTTTGATTTTCTTGTTACAAAACACTTCTTTTTGCAAAATTCTAAGATCTATCATATTTATTGTCATTATCATTTTATAAAATTATTCTAACATTAAAAGAAACAACCCCAAAATAAAATTGCCTCTTGTTTTTTATAATTAAAAAAGGAACGGTTCAAAACCATTCCTTGTAAACCGCTATACATGAAACAAAATACTTTCCCAAACCTATATATTTTCCAGATCCAGTACCTCGTCGAATCTGATTTCCTCCACAAACTC
This sequence comes from Minisyncoccota bacterium, assembly GCA_028691985.1. Taxonomy (GTDB): domain Bacteria; phylum Patescibacteriota; class Minisyncoccia; order JAHIHE01; family JAGLIN01; genus JAQUYG01. The sequence goes on along the minus strand of JAQUYG010000025.1, from coordinate 5,149 downwards.
CTGCATGTGGCTCACCAAAATCATCGCTCCTTCATAATTATTAAGCGCTTCGGCGATTACCGGAATGTGACGGAAGTTGATATGATTGGTCGGTTCGTCCATCACCAGCAGTCCCGGCTGCATCAGCACCAACCGCGCAAAAGACAAAAGCCCCTTCTGCCCCTCGGACAGATAAGAAACCTTATGCGCCATCAGATTACCGGTGATCAAAAATCCCGCCGCGACCGATCGCATATATTGTTCATCATTGCTTTTCATCATCGCACCCTTGAGAGAATCGAAAACCGTCTCTTCGAAATCAAGCATGGAAAAATCCTGAGCATAATATCCAACGCGCACCCCCTCGGCAATTTTTGCGCCTTCATTCTCGGGACTGACCAAAGATTTCAGAAGGGTACTTTTTCCCATCCCGTTCGGTCCCGTCACCAGCATCCTGGATCGTTTATGCAAAACCTTTTCAATGTCATGCGATTCCGGCTCACCGTTTTTCATTATATTGATACGACTAATCGTAACGATATCCCCCCTTATGTCATCCTGCGCAGGGATCTCAAAATCACGGATAGTCTTATCGTCGCGTCGCACCTCCACCATATTTTCCTCCAACTCCTCAGTCTCTTCTCTCATCTTAGAAGCAAGCTTCCTCATCTTACCACCCTTGTGTGCAAAAAAGTTTACCTTGTCTTTACGGTCTTGAATCTGCTTTTCCAACTGCGCGTTCTTCTTCTGCTCCTTCTCGATCCGCGTATTGATTTCCTCCACCACCGAATAATAGTCTCCGACATAAGTCTCAATCTTTTTTGTAAAACTGTCCAAGTAAAGAACCCCTTCAGTGAAACAATTCAAAAAGCCGGCATCATGAGAAATCACGATTGCAGTCTTGTCATAAGCGATAAGAAAATTGATGAGATGATCAATCCCCTTCTCGTCCAGATTGTTAGTCGGCTCATCCAAAAGCAATATATCCGGATTTTGTATGAGTGCAAACGCCAACAAAAGCCGTGCCTGCTGCCCACCAGAAAGTTCGCTCACTTTGCGATCTGTCGGCACCTCCAAATTGACTGCCCGCATCACCTTACTCACCAAACTCAAGAGATTCGGTTGCACTTCACCAAAAGCTTTGGCAAAATATTCCGCCACGGTCAGCCCCAGATCTTCCCGCGCCACCACCTGTAGTGCCGTTGCGATCATCAAATCTTTATTGATAGATATCTGCCCCCTGATCGGCTTAAGTTCACCACGAATCAAAGAAAAAAGGCTGCTCTTGCCCGCACCGTTCTGCCCCATCAGCGTCAGCTTCGCCCCTTTACGCACTGAAAAACTCGCCTCTTCCAATAAAGGCTTTTTGTGTATATATTCGAATGTAACTTCATCGAATCTTAAAATCACTTCTTCTGCCATATGTTTGTCTTAAACTAAAAAAAACAGCTCTAACTTAAATGAGTTGTATTAAAACCCTAACTCCGCACCTGACTCAAGTATAGACTTAATCATCCCAAAAGTCAAAGAGATTAAGGAGGCTACCCCCGACTCGCGCTGATTTTTTTGTCAGATCACCCTGCCCAATAATTATTCACGAATAAAATCGTATACATTGCGAAAAACAATGTAGAAGCAAGAATCCAGGCCTGCCGAACATACTGATTCTTGACCGAAGCAAGTAGAATATAGATAGGAAATAATATTAAAAAATACCTTCCTACGCTCATGAGAGTTCCCGTGCTGATTGCTAAAGCGACTGTCGAAAGCATATAGAGACCATAGGAAAACCGCAACTTCTTGAAAACAAGAGATGTAACAGCCAGAATGAAAATCACAAAAAATGCATCCAGCAAAAAGTTAACAATCGCCGGGCTGGTCAAAAACTGGAAATGTTCCTCTTGCAGAGAGAATGCTCTGCCCCACGCCTTTTCAACATCGAGAAACAAGAAAAAATTACCAAACCTAAAATAGTGATAGAGAAAAAAAATGAGGGTCCCTAAAGGGATGAGGAATAGCGGCAAAATATTTGGGCTCTTACAGTTTTTCAATTTAAAATCACAGCTCCGGAAGAATTCCCATAACAGCGGTATAAAAAGCAATATGCCGGTTATTCTGGTGAGAGATACCAACATCCCGAAAATCCCCGCCCGTACAAAGTTTTTTTCCATTCCATAATAAAAAGCTGCGACGGTCAAAAAAAGGAAAAGCGACTCTGTATAAACCGCATTAAGAAAGAAAGCTGTCGGAAAGATAAGGAGAAGAAATATAGCCAGGAACGGATCAGCTTCGGGATGGAATTTTTTAGTGATTTTAAAAAGATACACGAGAGACAAAAATAAAAATAACGAACTGATTGCCCACCCCGCCAGCACAAAATCCCCCGCCGTGAAAAAACTTGCGATGCTTATCAAGATTGGATAAAGCGGAAAGAAAACGATATTCGAAAGCTGCTCTAATCCGTCGAAACGATAGCCGTTTTGCGCGATGTCCAGATACCAGAGAGAATCCCACCTCGAATGTAAGGCAATGGGATCCCATGACTTCTCAAAAGAGTAATTGCCATACGCCATCCATCCATAAGCGGTATCATCCTCAAGATTGAAACGATTGAACGCGAAAAGCGCAAAGAGATTGACCACAAGCATCCATATAAGAAAAATTGCCGCTATTTTTTTATACTCCTCCCTTATCTTTTTCATATCGCTGAATTTTAAAAATAATATCAACAAGACAGACCGCCTTCTTTTAATCACGCACAACCTTATTTTTTCTTAAATACCCAAAACTTATACCCGAAAAAGTTCCAAAACATCGTAAACAAGCTACCTGTAAGCGCACTCAAATTTGCTAAAATATTTATTGGCACCCTGCTCTCCGCCACTTGTGTCAAAAAGAAAAAAGTAGCCGATGCCGCCGTGACATTGAGAACAAAACCCGCCAAACTCACCGAAAAGAATTTCAAGCCCTCTTTTTTCATCTCTTTTCTACCATTATCTCTTGTCTTAAAAACAAAATATTTGTTGCAAAAATAACTGAAAGTGACCGCCGCCAAAAAAGAAGCTGACTTCAAAAAGACAAAGCGCGGAGATTCTTTTGAAAGTCCGAGCACGGCTACCAGAAGATTCAACACCCCCAGATCAATCAGCGTATTCATCGCCCCAACAAAAACAAATTTTGAAAACTGTATTGCAGATTTTTTATTTCTCATATATAACCTATGCAAATTTTAAAGACCCAGATAATTCACCGAAGCTTTCCAATATTTAATGTGTCAAATCGAAAGGATTTCTTTTTATGCCAGATATCTTGTTTCCGAACTTTATGACTAAGCACATAGTGATAAAGAAAACTATCATGGCTGCCAAAATAGAACTGAAATCCGAAAATCCGATTTCCTGACAAACTACGAACGACACTATAACATTCAAAAAACCGATAAAAAAACCGACAACCCCCCAAACGACAGTGCTCACCACCTCTCTGGTAGTTATTTCATTTTTTGCGAATCCACTTCCCGCAGCTTCTTTTTTTTCTTCAACTTTATCTACAAGCTTCAATCCTAAAAAACTGGCGATGGCATTTGCATCTTCATTTGAAAAAGTCCAAAGAGATTTTTGATTACCAGGCTGAAAAAAAATTTTTCTACCCGGCCTTCCCGAAGACAGACTGGGAGTCAGAAAAGTTTCTTTCTCGCCAGAAACGACAGAAAGGAGAAATCGCTTTCCAGCATAATCAAAACCCGACAGACCGGTAACCTTCAAGGCAGGAGCTTCTTCCTTATAGAATACATCCCTCGTCGTCCCTATAGTTTTCCGCCTGACAACGACAGAACCATCCGACGCGTCTCTCGCTATGTCTATTCTGCTGGAATACGCGATAGAATATAAAATCAGAGCAAATATAAGAATAGGAAAAAAAGAATAAAGTTCTAAAACATTCCTGATAACAATATCATAATAAGTGGCGACAGATGAAAAAAAGAGTATCATAAAGATGACTAGGGAAACCATGGTACTTACGACATCAAATTTCCGCTGCAAAGAAACTGTCTTATCAAAACCATTATCTTTATACTCTATAGGGATTCTCATTTTTTTATATGATATTATATATGACTGTATGTTACCATAAAATATTTTATAATTCTATATCACGAGCATACAAAGGATACAAGGAGGCGGTCACATTAGAATTAACCAGCTATCCGGAATGACACGATTTACGATAAAATAAAAAAGAGTGGTGCCAAGCATCACTCTTTTTTAGAACCCTGGAGTATCGCGGCATATTCCGATTTTTCAGATTTATTCTATCTGCCCCTGTATCTCACTTATCGCCTGAGAGGTCGTCATGACCGCGACATCGTTATCCCTAAGATAAGCAAGCACCGTTTCCATATTTTCCGGAGTAGTGGTCCAGAGAAATCCCGAACCATCGTCCGGCCTGATATCATGATATACTAGAACCAGCCAAGTATTGCTCGCAATCGCCTGATCGATAAGATTAGTCACATATTCCGCACTCATGTCAGATTCTATGCTGAAGGCTTTTATTCTATAAGGGTCAAAATTTTCCTTAGAGTTAAAACCTTCGTCCGTGGTCCTATGTGACTGATAATATTTCTTCGCCTCTTCAATCATAGCAGTATTATATTCCCCGTATGGCGAAGCAAAATCGGGAACCGCGATTCCGTCAAAAAAATCGCTGATTGCCGACTGAGAATCCCTAAGCTCACTAATCATCTGCTCCTCGCTGATCTGAGTCATATAGGGATGAGTTATGGTATGCGAACCTATTTCAAACCCCAAACCACGCAAGGCATTAAACTCTTGCTTACTCATCATTCCGCCCATTCTAAGCTCTTCCGACAAAATATAAATATCTCCCACTGCTCCATATTCTTTAAAAAGAGGAAAACCGTATTCATAGACGGTACTCGCCGACTCATCATAAGTAAGAGTAACAATCGCCCGATTTAGCGGCTCCGGTTCCGGAATAACACCCATAGAATAATCATCCGTGATAAGATATCCCACTGAGAAGATGGTCACATAGACAGTGGCAGTTAAGGCATCTGCAGGCATCGTCACGGTGGTTGTATATTTATTCCAAACATTCGAAGCGGGCACATCTCCCATATAGATATAGGCCAGTTCACCGTTAGAAA
>JAQUYG010000046.1 GCA_028691985.1 Minisyncoccota bacterium | reverse complement strand
CCGAACTATGCAAAGTAAGTGTTATATCGCTCAGAGTAGCAGGTTTCAACCTGCGCGGTTGTCCTAAACCGAAAAATGCGATGTATGTGTTTGTTGTTCCCGCGTTGGGCAGCAATGCAGACTAAAGTCTGCTACTCCACGCGTAAAATCAGCAAATCGAGGACAGTCCTCCTCGCGGGAGCATGGTCTCTAGCCTGATCAATCCCCTTGTTTGCGGGAGCGTGGTCTCCGACCCGGTCCTTCGTGGTTTTAAATCTCATAAAAATATATTTATATATGGTTAATCTACCATAAAAAGTTCTCGCCTGAAATAGAACTATTATGAAACCGGTCTGGAGACACAGTTCCCGCATAAGATTATATTTAATTTCCAAAAATAAAAAACAGATCCATAACAGACCCGTCTTTTAACAGAATCTACATCTTTGCCGTCCAGAGTCCGTGCAGATTGCAATAGGCGCGCGCCTCGATACTCTTCGCCGGAAAACAGTATTCTGCCTCAGGAGCATCACCCGGCTTCAGCTCTTTCCTGTAGATATTACCATCTGCGATAATCTCAATCCATTCAATATGATGTTCCTCCGTCATCGGATGCAATTCCACACCGACAATAATCCGATAACCATTTTCAGTCTTGAAAATAACCGGCACATGCTTCTCGAGACTGACATCGATAGAGTTCTCTTTCTGAAGCTGCATCGGCTTACCGCAGCAAACCAATTCGCCTGCACCCGTATGGACTATTTCCACGATATTACCACAAATTGGACACTTATAGACCTGTTTTAACTTTGTCATATTTTTAAATTTAAAAATTAGACTCAGACAAAATCACTTCTGGCATCTACCGCAAAAATTTGTCCCTCTTCCTGCCAGTTTGATTTTTTGTATCTTCTCCAATTTGCAACACAAACACTTTTCTCCACTTCTTCCATAAACCTTCAGTAACTTTTTAAAGTCCCCTTTTTCACCAGAAGAGTCGACATAATCACTGAAAGTCGTCCCTCTATGCTCAACCGCCTTTTTAAGAATTTTTTTTATAGATTTATGAATCGCCATTATCTCCTGCGGCAACAGACTATCTGTGCGCCGCATCGGTAGAACACTTGCATCGAACAGAATCTCATCGGCGTATATATTTCCAATTCCGGCAATATTTTTCTGATTTAGAAGAAAAGCTTTTATATCATTTTTTTTGCTATCAAAAATATCCCTTAACACTTTCAGAGTAAAATCCTTATCGAGAGGCTCTGGTCCAAAATTTTTAAGTTTATTTTCCAGTCCCATTTCATCGACTATTTCCATATGCCCGAACCTCCGTGTATCACAGAAGAGCAGCACGCCACCACCCTCGAAACATATGGCGATATGACAATGTTTATTTGAAAAACTGTTTTTATCTTTAAAGCTATACCCCCCCCAAAGCTCATCCTCTTTATCGAAATAAACGAGCCGACCCGTCATCCCAAGCCGTGCCAGGAGAAATTTTTTTCCGCCTTTTTTACCGATTGCTTTCTCAGTCTCGAATATAAGCATCTTTCCTCGTCGCAAAATATCGGAAAACGAGTTGCCTTCCAGCGATTTTGTAAATACCCGCTCACCATTCTTTATCACGCTTCCATTATTTATTTGCACCTCCAAAATAGGCTTTTTTAAAACTTTCCCCAAAAGCCCTTTTCTTATCGTCTCGATTTCAGGAAGCTCCGGCATAATATGCAATTAATACTTTACAAAAGTATGGCACAGCTTGGGCGATTGGTAAAGGATCGAGCTTTGACAGACATTCCCTGTCCCGTATAAAATCAAAAATTGTCTATTCGCTCCAGAGCGCATGCACAGGATCCATACGACTCGTCTTCAACGCAGAGTAGAATCCGAAGAAAACCCCCGCTGCCACAGAAAAACCGAAACCAATTGTAATCCCATTGAGAGAAGAGACTACACTGATAAGATTCATCTGTTCTATTATCATAAGGACAATCTACTTTTTTTATTTTCTTTCTATCACATAAGAGGATTTGCCCGTTTTGTTCCCAAATGCAAAAATATAAGAACGCTCCTCTGAAAAGAAGCGTTCTTATATTTTTTTATATCATACCGCCGATTAAAGATTCTCTGCCTCGAAATCTTTTCTAGAGAATCTATCAAAAAGGCTATAGATGACAGGAATTACAACCAGCGTCAAAATCGTAGATGTCATCAACCCGCCTACTACTGCAATCGCCATCGGTTTCATCATTTCCGATCCTTCCTGCGTAGAAGTCGCCAGAGGAATCATTCCTAATACTGTTGTGAGTGAGGTAATTAGTATCGGCCTCAATCTGGTCAGCCCCGCCTCAACAATCGCGTCATTCATCTCCATCCCCTTTTTTCTCAATTGATTTATATAATCGATAAACACGATCGCGTTATTAACAACGATTCCCGCCAGAACAACGATTCCTATCATAGAAGGAAGAGAAAGAGACTGCCCAGTCAGAAAAAGGATAAGCCCCACCCCGATGAAAGAGAGTGGAATTTCAAACATAACAATAAATGGATACAGAAGCGATTCGAATTGGCTCGCCATGACCATATACACAAGGATTATTCCCAGAATCATAGCATATCCCAAAGCGACAAAACTATCTTGCATCATTTCATAAGAACCGCCATTTTCCATGAAATACCCATCTGGCATTTCGAAATCCTCTAAATTTGTATTGATATCTTGCATAATAGCGTCCAAATTTCTGCCAGAAGTGTTGGCGGCCACAGTAACTTTTCTGATCTGGTCTTCACGCACAATCTTCACAAAGCCTTGGCTTTCCGAAATATCAGCGATTTGTTTCAAGAATATTTTGTCCCCGGCAGAAGTAGCGATGGTTATATCTTTTACCTTTTGGAGATTATCTCTATAATCCTCCGCGAAACGGACCCTAATGTCGGTTTCGTCATCGCCCTGACGCAATTGAGTAGCAATTTGACCTTGCATAAAAGATTTCACATAAGACCCGACCTGACTGATAGATAATCCATATTGCGATGCGCGTTCCCTATTGATTTCAATCTTGATTTCAGGTTTAGACTCTTCGAGAGACATCTCCACATCTTCCACACCCTCGACCGTTTTGATTTTTTCAACAACCTCTTCTCCTAATGTCTTGAGTTCTTCCGTACCGCTTCCGAAGATTTTTATCTCCACCGCAGAGTTTCCAGCACCCAGCATTGAGCTCGATAAATCATTATATTTCATATCGATTCCCTTAATCGGGGGGACACTATTTCTGATCACTTCCTTAATCTCCTCCATCCCCATTGTCATTCTATTTTTGTCTTTGAGCCTGAAGATGAAGGAAGCTCCATTGCTCCCGGCGCTCATTCCTCCACCACCCATCGAGCTATCGCTTCCACCAGTGATAACAGTCATACTCTCCAGATTATCTCCAACTTTTTCTTCAATAATCACTTCCATCTCTTTCGCCGTCTTATCTACATATTCCAGAGAAGACCCCGCCGGAAGCGTCATATTGAACATTATCAGTTTAGTTTCCATACCTGGCATAAAGTTACTGCCCAAAGAAAAAATCATCGCTATAGAAACAGCGAATGCCGCAAGCGTAGACAAGATGACTTTTTTTCTATGAACAAGCGACCATATCAAAGCCTTTCTATATTTTTTTTCAACTCCCCCCATAAAACCTTTTCCAGTAGCTTCACCGCTACATTTCTCGGCGTTCTCTTTTTTAAATATCTTAGACGCCAACATAGGAATCAAAGTAACAGCCACAATAAGAGAACAAAACAGAGCGAATACCACA
>JAQUYG010000045.1 GCA_028691985.1 Minisyncoccota bacterium | reverse complement strand
TGTGCATTGAGTTAATATCAATATCTATTTTTATATGGGCTTTTATATTGGAATCTGATTATTATTATGCGTATTGCGTAAAATTTTTATAGTTATCTTAAGGCAGTCTTGAAATTTTATGTTGCCTATTATTTACTAATTAAAAAATCGTAGTATAATTCTTTTGTCGCGGGGCGTAGCGTAACGGCTAACGCGCTTGATTCGGGTTCAAGAGACTCCGGGTTCGAATCCCGGCGTCCCGACGGGTTGAAAAAAACGACTTTTTTAATGAAGGTTGTTTTTTGTTGTTATTGGTGGTATTTTGATAGTGTAGGAGTGTTTTAATAATAAAAATCCTACATTGTTTTTAAAAAGATTGTATTGATGACTTTAACGAATTATTGAATATAAAATGGGCCAAAAAAATTCAAACGCAAATTTAAAGAAAGCAAAAACTGGAAAAAATGATGAGTTTTATACTCAGTTGCCCGATATTGAAAGAGAGCTTGGACACTATAAGGAACATTTTAAAGATAAGGTTGTTTTTTGTAATTGCGATGATCCGAGAGTGAGCAATTTTTTTCATTATTTTTCTTATAACTTCGAGCATTTGGGGCTCAAGAAATTGATAACGACTTGTTATAAAAATCAAGAAATTAATTTATTTAGTCAAAACAATTCAGAAAAAGCTATATATCTGGAATATGTTGGCGACAAGAATAAAAACAGAGTGCCCGATCTTTCAGAAATCGGCATAAAACATTTGAAGAGCGACGGAGATTTTAGAAGCAAGGAGTGTGTTGAGCTTTTGAAGGAAGCTGATATTGTGGTTACCAACCCGCCTTTTTCTTTGTTCCGTGAATATGTGGCGCAATTGATTGAGTCTGATAAGAAATTCATAATAATTGGTCACCAAAATGCTATAACCTATAAAGAAATCTTTAAATTAATAAAAGAAAATAAGATATGGCTTGGTTATGGCTTTAAAGGAGGCGCAGCTCATTTTATTAATAGCCACTATGAAGATTATGCTTCCGCTGGAGATCACAAAGAAGGAATGATTAGGGTATCTGGAGTTAACTGGTTTACAAATCTAGAAATTAATAAAAGACACGAAGATTTAATTCTTTACAAAAAATATTATGGAAACGAAAACGAATATCCAAAATATGAAAACTATAATGCTATAAATATTAATAAGACAAAAGATATTCCTATGGATTATGAAGGTGCGATGGGTGTGCCAATTACTTTTATGGATAAGTATAATCCAGATCAGTTTAAAATAATTGCGCTTGGAATTGTGGGTTCTATCGATTTTTTGAATAATAGAAAAATGGAAATTTTAGATAAAGAAGGTCAACCGGCTGGAAAATTTACTTTTAATGCAAAAGGAACTTTATATCGAAAATATAATCCAAAAACAGATAAGACGCCTGCTTTTAAGGATTGTGAAAATGGGGATTTATATTCTAGTATTTATGCGCGAATAATTATCAAAAATAAGAAAATTTAATTTTTAAAAAATTTATGAAAATAGAACTTAAGGAAATTCCGATTAAAGATGTGGCTAGTGAATATATAAACAATGATGAAGAGGGGGTTGTTGGTTATGGTGGCAAACTGAATATTCGTCCAAAATATCAAAGGGAATTTGTTTATAAAGACAAGCAAAGAGATGCGGTGATAGAAACCGTCAAAAAAGATTTTCCCTTGAATATTATGTATTGGGTGAAAAATGGAGACGGAACTTTTGAAGTGTTGGACGGGCAACAGAGGACTATAAGTTTTTGTGAATACATAGATGGAAAATTTTCGCTTGATAATTTATATTTTCATAATTTGACAGATACGGAAAAAGAACAAATTTTGAATTATAAATTGATGATTTATGTTTGCGAGGGAAACGATAAGGAGAAACTGGATTGGTTTAAGATTATTAACATAGCAGGAGAAAAACTTACCGATCAAGAGCTTCGAAATGCAATTTATACTGGAACTTGGCTGACGGATGCGAAAAAATATTTTAGTAAATCTGGTTGTCCTGCTTATAACGTTGCGAGTGATTACATAAACGGTTCGCCAATTCGTCAAGATTATTTGGAAACGGCGATTGGTTGGATAAGCGATGGTGGAATTGAGCAGTATATGGCTGAAAATCAAGATAAACCAAATGCGAATGAATTGTGGTTATATTTTCAAGGTGTCATAAATTGGATTAAGGCAGTTTTTCCAAATTATCGCAAAGAAATGAAAGGGGTTGATTATGGCGTTTTGTATAATGAATTTAAAGACAGCGAATACGATTCTGGAAAAATGGAAGAAGAGATTACGAGATTGATGCAGGATGAAGATGTAACGAAAAAATCGGGAATCTATTCTTATCTTTTAACTGAAAATGAAAAATATTTGAATATTCGGGCTTTTACGGATAAGCAAAAAAGAGAAATTTATGAGAAGCAAAAAGGCGTTTGTAAAAAGTGCAAAGAAAAGTTCGAGTTAGATGAAATGGAAGCGGATCATATACAACCTTGGCATGAGGGTGGAAAAACGATTTCTAAAAATTGTCAGATGTTGTGCAAGCAGTGTAACAGAAGCAAATCTGGAAAATAGAAACTGTTTCCTTCGGGGCGTGGCGTAACGGCTATAACGCGCTTGGTTCAGGATCAAGAGATTTCAGGTTCGAATCCCGGCGTTCCGAAGACATAAATGTTTCGTAGATATAATTTACTATTAATTAATAAAGCTATGAATCAAGATGACGCTGTTTTTTCGATTATTTCAGAGGGCATAAATAGCAAAATAAAAATAAACACTCCTCAAGACTGTTTGTTTAAGAGTGATGCTAAAGAGATAATTATGAGAGACGTAGAACAAAAGTCTAGCGGTGGAATAATTGAACATAATGCTAGAAATTTGATTCAAACAGGCGGTTCTCAATTAGCAAGTGATGGTGGAAAAATAATAAATTCTGTCACAAATGGTAAGCTCGTTCAAGTTGACTCTAATCAGGTTGCAAGGGCTGAGGGGGTGATTATGAACGAGGTAAAAAGTGGAAATTTAATTGATGAGCAAGTGCAGTTGATTTTGCATATCATAGAAAAGACCAATATTGACAAAAAACAAGAGATTCTTGATTGCTGTCAACAAATACTAAAATCTGAAGAGAATAAGAAAGTCGTGTTGGCGGAAAGGCTGGTTTGCGTTGGCGCGGGAGTAGCTCAAATCGCAAGCCTAGTTATTCAACTCAAACAAATGATTTCATAAATTCTGAAGTAAAGAGAATTTTTATAGATTAAAGTTGTTTGTATTAAATTATCTCGTTGTTTGTTTATTAATGTCTGCGGGGCGTAGCGCAGCTGGCTAGCGCGTAGGGCTGGGGGTCCTAAGGTCGCAGGTTCGAATCCTGTCGCCCCGACTGTGAAACAATCTTTTTTGTGAGGTTGTTTTTTGTTGTCATGATAGTAAGGGATGTTTTTTGTCTCGCTACCTGTAGTAACCGGAAAAACCTTATCTCTCTAATTTATTCTAATATCTTCGCTAAATATCTTTTTAATCGGCATAATAACTTTTAATCGTAATGATTCGTAGATTGCAGATTAAGGCTAGAATGACTTAGCTGCCTTGACAAAAATATTTTTTATGGTATCCTCTGTTGTTAAGGTGATAGCTTTTGCGAAATATATTTAAATAGACCCTATGAAAATTGAGGACATCAGAGTAGGTCTTCTCGTGATGATTTCCAGCCCTATCGAGGATGAGATGGACGGGATTATGAGAAGGAAAGGCGCCATCGGAATGATTGATGCCCAAGTATATGGCAGCGCGGGAATCT
>JAQUYG010000024.1:3991-18639 GCA_028691985.1 Minisyncoccota bacterium | reverse complement strand
CGCTTTTTAACCTTTTCAATGTAGTGCTGCGGAACATAAGAAATAATAATGCGATCCTGCTGGCCAATAGCATGGCGGTGGAGCAGTTGGAGATTGTCAGAGGCATGGAGTTCAATAACATCAAGACCGACACGGGATGGGTTCCTGCTGGTCCGATTCTGAGCGAGAAACATATTTCGAAGGAAGGGATAGGATTCACTATCAAGACTGATGTCAGCTGGGTTGACGATCCTTTTGACGAGATTGACCCGGTAGATATTTATCCATTTGATTACAAGAAGGTTAGGGTTAGGGTTTATTGGACGAATCCGGTCGGAGGAGGGCTGGAAGAGGTGGCCATGAGTACCAATATCGTGCCTGAAGGCCTGGAGGGGCTTAGTGAGGGGACAGGAGGTATCTATCTTACGGTCTTTGATTCACAGGGAATTCCGGTGTTTGAAGCGGAGGCTGATATCAGCAGCGATTCTATGGGATATAGTCTGGAAAATGCCAAGACGGATGTCAATGGAAACCTCTGGATTCCCGAGCTGGATCCGGCAAGTGATTATCACATTCAGATTACTAAAGCGGGATATAGTACGACTCAGACTTATGCAATTAATAATGACCCCGCTTCTGTAGATTATAATCCGATTCCGGAGAAGACGGACTTATTTGTTATCGATCAGAAAATCAGTCGAGTTGGTTTTGCGATAGATGTTTTGGGAGGAATGAATATAAATACAGTTAATTTTAATAATCCGGCAAATTTGCGCGCGAATGCTGATTTAAATGGAGAAAAGTCAGCTCTGTCTGCGGCGATTGATTTTTCGGGAAATGTTTTTGTTGCGTGGGTGGATAATCGAAATGTTGAGAATAATATCTACATTCAAAAATTATCTTATAATAGTGGAAGCGATACATACTCTGTCGCTTGGTCCGGCGATACACTTATAGTGGACGAGAATGGATGTTCGGCTCCTCAATTAGAGATGCTAGATGATGGATCGTTGTATCTTGTGTGGAGCGATCAGAGGACGGGGGAAAGTGATATATATTTGAGCGAAATTAATCTTGTTACTGGTAATCTTATCGGTTCTGAATATAAAGTGGACGGCGGTTCTATTGGAAGTTTGCAGGATAATCCTACAGTTGACAGTGATCAAGACGGAAACATATATATGGCGTGGGAAGATAATCGGGATGGTGACTGGGACATTTATTGTCAGAAATTTAATACATCCTCGGGAAATTTTTGGTCATCGGATTTGAAAATCAATGATTCGGATTATCTTGAGCAGCTATCTCCTAAAATTGTTTTGGACAGGGATAGCGGTGCTTTTGGCGAAAATGAAAATAATTTTTATGTCATCTGGGAGAGTGACCATTCGGGTAATTTCGATATTTTTATCAAGAAATATAGTAATTCTGGCTCAGTGATTTTTTCAGATAAGGTGGTAAATTCTGACGGTGGCGCTCTTGATCAATATGATGCGGCTATTGTTTTTGACGGGGCGGATTATATGTATATCGTTTGGACAGATGACCGAAATTTTCAGCCGGACATTTATATGCAAAAGTTAGATAAGAATGGAAATGGAGTGTGGTCTTCGGGAGATGTTAAAGTGAATGACGATGCCTTTGATGAGGCTAGAAGATTGAGTCCATCGGTTGCTTATGGTTCGGATTCTAGCATATATGTGTCCTGGGAAGATAGCCGTAATAGTGGAGATGCTTTTTACAATATTTATGCGGCGAAGGTGAATTCGGTGGGAGAAAAAGCTTGGGGATATGATTTGGTGCTTGCTGATACTTTGGAAAGTTATCAGATGAATTCGTTCACTTTGCTCACTCCATCTGGCAAGGCTATGAGTTTGTGGGAGGATGATCGTGTGGACGAACTCAATAATATTTTTTCTGCCAGATACATTGAATGGATAAATATGGCAAGTGCGAATATTCCTATTACGCTTACAAGTACTAAGGGGAAGGGAACATATCCTAATCCCGATTTGGGTGGTATCCCAGAATATCTTTCAATTCCTAAATATGCCGAGACTTTTACGAGTAATTCTTTCGGACATATAACAATAGGTGAAACAGAAGGGGGCTTGGAGTGGGGGACCTATACTTTTTCAGCAGAGGCTCCTTATTATATAATTTCCATTGATCTTCCATCTCCCATCTCAGTCAATCCGGGACAGAGCGTTGATGTTGTTATAAATATAGGATACTAAAATACATTATGAAAAGTATAAGAAATCAAGTTAGCGGTTTTACTTTGATTGAGACGCTGGTGGCAGTGGCAGTTTTTACTATTTTGATGTTTGCTGTTAATGCGCTTTTTCTTTCTCTTTATAAACAACAGAATATTGATATGAGTATGATAGAAAGAGCCAGCCGGGCGGGACGAGTATTAGAAAATATGGGAAAAGAACTTAGGGAAATGGGCAGAGGTGAAGATGGAAGTTTTTCTCTGATAGTGACTGGACCGCAGGAGCTTTCGTTTTTTTCTGATGTGAACAGCGACGATCTTTCTGAAAAAATCACTTACAGGCTTAATGGTACCGATCTTGAAAAGATTATTGTTTCGCCTGGAGACGATTCGTCTTATTCTGGAGAGGGTGAGTTGACTGTAGTTTGTGAGGGGGTGCAAAATGGTGTTGAGCCGATTTTTAAATATTATGATGACAGTTATTCCGGCAGTGAAGATCCGATGTCCTATCCTATAGGCGTTCTTAATGTTAAGCTTATTGGCATTAATCTGGATGTGAATACTGAGAACAGTAGACTTTCTGATCCCTTGAGCATAGAAACAAAAATTCAGCTTCGTAATTTAAAATAACATTTATAACATGCAAAAAAGAAAGGCATTAGAAAAGGGCATGATTACGCCGGTGATTTTGATTGTGACTGTGGTATTTTTTGTTTTTGCTATCTCGCTAATGGGTTGGTCGATAAAAGAAAGAAAAAATACTTTGCTCAAGGTTAAGAGCGCTAAGGCGCTTCAAGTTGCCGAGGCGGGGATAGATTATTATAAATGGCACCTGAATCATGATGATGAAGACTATCAAGATGGAGGAGCTTGGTGTTGTGAAAACGATCCCGATTTAAGTCTTGAAGATTGTAGTGATGTCTGTGGTCCATATCCTCATATATATATGGATTATGACGGAAACGCAATCGGGGAATTCTCGTTGATAGTCAAACCATCGAGAGACGGCTCTAGCATTTTTGAGGTGGAATCTACGGGCAGGATATATGAAGATAGTAGTGTTGAAAAAACCGTACTGACCAGATTGGGACGCAGGTCGTTGGCAAGATATAGTTTTCTTTCTAACTCTCCGATCTGGATTGGAGAAGATGAAAGTACTTCCGGTCCGGTACATTCTAACGGCGGAATAAGGTTTGATGGCGATTGTAATGCAGAGGTTACGAGCGCAGTTGACGAATATAGTGATGATTCTGCCAACCATGATTTTACTGGAACGAAGGATGGAATATGGGGAGATGCTAATGCATCTTGTCAGCAATATTGGCAGTTTCCGACTACGGGGATTGATTTTACTTTATTTACTCTTGATATGTCTAACATAAGAGATAATGCCATCTCTGCAGGACTTTATCTAGCGGACAGTGAGGCGGAGGGATATCACATAAAATTCAAGAGCGATGGCACTTTCGATGTATCAAAGGTTACCGCCGTAAAATATAATGTAAAATATAAGGATGTGGAAGAAGGTGTATGGAAGATTGACAATGAGGGCATAAAACGCGAAACTTTTTTGGGCAATTATGACATACCTTATAATGGACTTATTTTTGTGGAAGATCACATATGGATTGAGGGAATTGTTAATGGCAGGGTTACTGTTGCAGCCTCTAATTTTTCTGATAATCCTAATGATTATGCCACTATAACTATAAACGGAAACCTCACTTATCTGAGCCGTGATGGAAATAATGTTTTGGGACTCCTTGCGGAAGGGGACATTCTCGTGCCGAGACATGCGCCAGGCGATCTTGTAATTGATGCGGTTATGCTTTCACAAAAAGAGCATGTCTATAGGAGAGTATATGATGCCTCTTATACTGCGCAAAGCATTGAAGTTTACGGAGGAGTAATTAGCTATTTGTTCTGGACATGGACTTGGGTTGACGGGCATGGGAATACTACGAATGGATACAGGCAGACTTCTACTATTTACGATAACGATCTTATGTATAATCCTCCTCCATTTTTTCCTACCGAAGAGAATTTTGAAATAATTTCTTGGGAAGAAGTGGATTAGAATTTTAGTTGCATTGCATATTTTGTGTTATAATAATCTTAGACATTAGAAATAATTTTTGTTATGGCGATTTTCAATAGCGACCTCAATCCTTTCGGGCTGGACTTGAGCGATCGTGTGATAAAATTAGCTCAATTGAAGAAGAAGGATAAAGAAATGCACCTGCATGGTTTTGGTCGTGAGTCTATCCCTGAAGGAATTATAGAAGATGGCGAAATAAAAAATCCCGAGGAATTGGCAAAAATCATAAGAGATGCACTTAAGAATGCCAAGCCTTTTTCTATCGAGTCAAAATTTGTAGTCTATTCTATTCCTGAAACAAAGGGGTTTATACGGGTTATTAAAATTCCTTACGCTGAAAAAGAAGCTCTTGAGAATGCAATTTTTTCTGAAGCTGAGCAATTTTTTCCCATAAATCTCGCGGACGCTTATGTCGATTGGCAGATTGTGGCTAATCATGACAACAAGACGCTGGAAGTCATAGTCGCGGCGGTTCCTCAAAATCTGGTAGACTCTTATTCCGAGGTTTTAACTTTGGCAGGATTAAAGCCTGTGGCGGTGGAGATTGAGTCGATAGCGATCACAAGGTCTCTGGTAAACGACAATTTTTCAAAAAAGACGATTCTGATAATAGATCTTGGGCAAGATCGAACGGGTTTTATAATTTTCAAATCTCCTGCCGTACAATTCACAGCGAGTATTCCGGTTTGTGGAAAGGAATTAAATAGATCAATTGCTGCAGTTCTCGGAGTCGATGAGACTAAAGCGGAGGAGCTTAAAAATAAGTGTGGTCTTAGCACGCGGGGAGAATGTCGCGGTGTCTATAAGGCTATGGAATATAGTTTGAATGAGATGATAGGATATATAAATAAATTAATGGAGTATTATTGCGAACACTATAAAGGCGAGCCGGAAATCTCTAAAGTTATCGTGTGTGGTGGCGAGGCAAAAATTCCTGGATTCAACTCTTTCTTGTCTCTCAAAATAAAAAAGGAAATAGAGAAAGGAAATCCCTGGGTAAATATTATTTCCAGTGAAGCCAAAGAAATTCCCCCGATTTCGCGGGAGGATTCGCTCGTTTTTGTGACAGTCCTGGGTCTTGCATTGAGGGGTTTGGAAGAAAATAATTGTATATGATTTTTTATGATAAAGATAAATTTGCTTTCTCCATGGGATAAAGAAAATCTCAAATGGGAAAAGATCAATAAATTCCTTATAGACAGTATCCTCTGGGTTGTTTTGGTGCAAACTTTTTTTATGGCTGTTTTTATTTTTTCTCTTGAGTATTTAAAAATTGAGGAAGCCTCTATAATTGCGCAGCTTGAGGACTTGGAAAGTATGACAGAGACGATCGAAGTCAGAGAAACTGAGACTGATATGGAAGAATATCAGAAAAGGATAGAAAATATATATGCCCTGCAGGATGAGCATATGGTCTGGTCTATCGTATTTGAAAATCTTGCTGATAATATCCCGAATGATGTAAAATTGGAAAGTATGATTGCTCAGGAATATGTTGAGACGGATAAGAGAGGGAAGGCCAAAACTTCTGATAAGTTCAAAATTAGTCTGACCGGGACAGCTAAGACAAGAGAAGATCTTTTAGATTTTGAAAATCGGCTGAAGGGCATGGAGATGGTTTTCGATCTCGAGAGCGATGATTCGAATTATGTGGAGGCCATCAATACAGATTTTACATATTATTTTTTTGTCGACAGGGATTATCTTTTGAAATAAATATATAGTATGAATCAGGCAAGAAAAAAAGCTTATCTTTATGTAGGAGCCTTCATCGCTTTGTTGTTCGCTCCTTTGTATTTTGGCGAATCTTATTTTTCAGGAGAGATAAGAAAGGCAAGCGACAATATCGTGAATGCCAAAAAAGAGATGAATCAAATCAATATAAAAAACGGACAGTTATCAGATTCCAGGGTAAGATATCAGGAGATAAAAGGAAAGATTGATGAGGCTTCGGAGGTGGTTATTAACAAGGGTGAGATCGTGGGTTTTATCACGGAGCTTGAACATAGTGCGAAGAGTAATAATGTGAAGTTGGAAAAAAAATCTATAAATAAAGAGGATGTATCCTCTTCATACATAGGTTATAGTTTTTTTAGCGTAAAGGCGGGTGGAAACTTCGACGATGTCATGCAGTTTCTTTATTCTTTGGAAAATTTTCCATATTATATAAATATTGAAAATATTAAAATGAGTTATGGTGACTTTGATGAGTACAGCAGGGGCATTGTGATTCTGGATCTGACGGTTAAAGTTTATCAGAAAGAAAAATAAAATTATGAATTTAAAAAAGATAAAAATAGATAAGAGTCATCTTGATGATCTGACAGGAAAGCTTTTAAGGAACAGGCGACTTATCTTCATAGTAGTTTTTGGAGCACTGCTTATCTATGTGTTCAATTTTATTTATAAAAAGACTTATATAGAAACGAGCTTTATAGAATATTCTATCTGTGACGATAATATCCTTATGAGTAGGGAGGGTGTAACCTTGAAGAAAATTACAGATGATATAGAAGGCCGACAAAGCGCTATTATTGCTAAAAGTAAAAAGACTTTCCGTGATCCTTTCAGTTTTAAGGAGATAATCAAGGAGATTCCCACTGAAGATGTTCCGTTTTTTGATGATGGGGCGGGGGAGGCGGTCGTTATGCCCGATGGGGCGGAGATTGAAGATATTGTCGAATGATTTTTGACGATGGCGAGTCGGGTATGCCCGATTTTTTTATGGAAGAGCTAGTTGCCTCGGTTTATATGATTTGTTGTTGACTTTGGCGTTGTTTGCTGCTATACTCACGAAGTGAAAAAGTTTTTAAGTCCCTGTAGTTCAATGGATAGAACGGGAGCCTTCTAAGCTCTTAATGCGGGTTCGATTCCTGCCGGGGACACATATGTAAAATGACGGTTAATCCGTTTTTTTTGTTGACCGATAGGCTTCTGCCGTAGTATAATATTTTCAGATAAGCAGGACTAACTTTTACGAAAATGGGACAGGGAGCAGAAGTATTACTTATAATCGTTTCTTTTTTTGTGATAGTTCTGATTGTGACTGCGATTGATTTGGTGTTCTTTTGATTCTAATATTTTTCAACTATAAAAAAAGAGCCCTCCAGCTCTTTTTTTGTATGTGATAAGTCGATTTTAATCTATTATATTCATCGGTGTTCCTTTGAGGAAATTCTCTATGTTTTCTATCGTGGTATCGAGGATTCTTTGCATCGCTTCGTTGGAATTGAAAGCGTTGTGCGGGGTTATGATCACTCTCGGGTTACTTGAAAGAATCCTGTTTTGGAGTATTGCCTTCAGTTTCTCATTATCTCCCCGGGTCTTGCCTAGAAGTTCCTTTTCTTCTTTAATGGCACTTTCCTCCTCCAAGACATCAATTCCTGCTCCGGATAATATACCTCTATCGAGTGCCTTGATCAGGGCTTCTGTCTCGATAAGCCCACCCCGGGCAGTGTTGATGATATAAGCACCTTTTTTTATCATCATTATATTTTTTTTATTGATCAGGTGGTAGGTGAATCTATTCAAGGGTGCATGAAGGCTTATGATATCGGAGCTTTGAAGAAGATTTTCGAGGCTTACTATTTTTATGCCAAGTTTTTTTATTAAAGCTTTGTCTGGTTTAGGTTCGCTGGCAATTATGTTCATTTCAAAGCCTTTGGCAATTTTTGCCACATTGGCTCCTATGTGCCCCGTTCCAACTAATCCTAAAGTTTTATTTTCAAGATCAAACCCGCGAAGCCCTTCCAGGCTAAAATCAAATTTTCTGGTTTTTTCTATGGATTGCGGGATTTTTCTGGATAGAGATAGAATTAAGGCAAAAGTATGTTCAGCAACGGTTCTTTCTCCATAGGCGGGAATATTACAAACTGTTATGCCCTTTTCTTTACAATATTCAAGGTCTATGTGATCAAATCCGGTGGACATGGTGGAAATCAGTTTCAATCTAGACATTTCTTTTAAGACATCTTGATTAATTCTTGAATAGACAAAGGAGACGACGATCTCGGCATCTTTTATATTTCCTACAGTTCGTTTATTTAGTTTTGATCTGTAGAAAACGGGGGAAACTTTCTGGCTATCTTTTAACTTGTTTTCCAAATATTTTTTTTCTTCAATGGAAATATCGAAGAAGGCGGCGATCTTTTTTGTCATAGATTTATTGTTTTTAGATAAATAAACAACGGGACAAAAAACATGGCAAAAATCACTGCAGCTATTGTTTGAGGTGTATATTTCAGAACCGCGAGAAGAGATACGGTTCAGGAAATTGTAAAAATCAGGATTGTCGAATAGAGACCTTCTTCCTGATTCCCCGGTATGAATTGTTCGAGATTAACTTCTTTAATTACGAAAGTTCCGTTACCGCCTTTCTTTTGTGCTGTCGCGATGTTGATATTTTGTATCGAAGATGAGAAAGGTGTTGTTTCTCCCAATGTGATTCCTTGCACGGAGTCAGAAGATTCTATAGTTGCTTTGTCCATGTTTACGGTCATCTGTCCGGATGAGGTGCCATCCCCGTCGTAATCCATATAGGCTCCTTTGTCAGACTCCCATCCTTGCGTCATAACATCCACACTCCATCCTGGGCGATTGTTAGTGATGGAAGTGACCTCTATGTCTAGATAATTTCCTGTGCTAGTTTGGCCTTCAAAAGAGAAGGTTGCTCCCTTTAGATTTATTTCTGAAGGAGCAGAAATTTCTAGGGTGTTTTTATATGTTAAGTATCCAGAGAAATCCGATGAACATTCGGCGGATTGATTACAAACAAACATATAGAATTGATTGTTTGTGGCTTGTTCTTGGGCAGTGTATAGGCATGATAGCGGATTTTTAGACGAGAAATCTCCGGAGTTACAGAAAGATAAACCTGCGCAATCTTGGTTGTCTTTGTTCAGACGCTTATTTTGACATACGAAAAGCTTGTAAGTATCTGCAGGTTCGCTCATCCCTGTCTCATATTCTGCTATAAATCTGATTTCTTGTGTTGTTTCCGTTTCAATAACTTCAGTAGTTCCTGATATTATAGAAATCAAGGCGACTTCCTTTTTGGCATCAGTATCGGCTATGTTGCTGGCGAAGAAAAAAAGGAAAAGAAGATTTAACCCGATTATTTTTGAGACAAGCGGGTTTGTTAGGGGTTGTATATATTTTATTTTCATATTCTATTTTCCCAAGATTATTTTTACGGTATTTTTCTCCATCCCTGGCCCGTTTTCGATTTCTATGGTGGTATAGGATGTGGAAAGGAGAGATTTTATTTCTTCACATATCTCATTTTTTACTTCGCTTTCACACTGGACCAGCGTAGTGTCATAAGTGAAGCTGTTGGCGTTTCCTGTGGTTATGTTCGGATATCCGCCTTCTTGAAGGATTGTCGAAGCGCTAGATGATGCCCCTTTCGTTCCGCTTCCGTTTAGCACTAACAACAAGACGCCTTCCCTGTCGGCTTGACCTAATTCTGTTTGTATTGGTTCTTCTTGTATAGTAGGACTGTTTTCCTCCGAGTTTTCAGCGGCAGACATGTCTGCTTCTTTCGCATTTTCTTTCTCCTCCGTTACGGTTCCCTCTTTATCGATATTGTCCTCAAATACTTTAGCATCCTCGTACATAAATTGAGCATTGTTCTTCCTAAACGATATATTAACATAGAGAAAATATCCTATGGTTACCAGAATTATTGCAATGATAAACAAGAAGCAGATATCTTTTCTAATCCCTAATTTTTCTCCGATTTTAGAGAAAAACCCTTTTTTGTCATATATTTCGGAAAGATCCTTGTCAAAAGTTCCATCTGATGAGCTGTGTATTTCGTTCCCTATCTTTTCGTTTTCCATATAGAGCTGTTCCAGCATATCTTTCTTATCGAAGACGGTAATAATTTGTCCTTCAGAAAGATGATAAGGTGGCTTTATCTTGTTTATCTTAGCGATTTTTTTCCAGTCAGTGCCGAGCTTATCGGCGATTTTTTCCAAGTTATCTCCTTTTTTTATCTTATAGCTTTTGTAGTATTTTTTCTCTTTATAGGAAATTATTTTCAGTATGGCTAAAAACAATAAGTTAGCAAGAAGTAAAAGGGTTACGATTATAATTTCATCCCAGGGTAGCGTCCAGAAATACAATTTCCTGTCATTGCTTAAAGTTTCTTCTTCCCCGTTTTGCTTCTGATAGCTTACTTGGGGCGTGATTTCAAATTTTCCTATTTTTGGTTTATCAATAATCAAAGATACAGAGGCTTCGCTGTCCCGCGGAATCGTAATTTTTTGTTCGACGGTCTGGTTCTGTATATCAAAAAAAGCATCTTTTACTTGGGCTTTTACCCGAGGCTCCACTGAAACATTGCTTTCATTTTTTATAAGAACGCTCAGCGTGTAGTTTTTTTCTTCTTCATTATATTCCAAAGAGGCGTTTTCGAATATGACTTTCTGTATAACTTCTCCAGGAACGGTTTCATAGATTCTTATCCCAAGTCTAGTGCTTATTACAAAACCGCTGGTAGCATTTTTCTGCTCTTCAGTTAATTCTTTCTGAATAATAATACCTCCAGAAATTTCTCCAGAACGCGCATTTTGTGGAATAGTTATGGTAAAATCAATCCGTTTTCCTTCTCCCGGTTTAAGCGCTAAAGATTCTGTGCTCAGTTTTATCCATTGGCCTATTTCATCTCTCGAATCAGTCTCGGATTCCAGGGAGAATTCTCCGACATTATTGGTCGTTGAATCAACTGTATAAAGTCTTACGAATATTTCTTCTTCAGAGTTGTTTTCGAGAATCAGGGCGTCTTTTTTGCTTTCTCCTCTGTCCAGGTCATAGATAAACCATGATTCTGTGAGAGGGTTATTGCTGTCTGGATTGGCAGGATAGGCGATGAGCCCGCTTCCTCCTATGGCGCAAGAGGTTTGATTGTAGCCCAAAATTCCGGATGTCATCAATAGCGACATGAGCAGGCAGCGCAAAGCTTCCTTTCTGATTTTTTCGAGAGACATTGTATGCAGTTAATTTTTAAAATCTAGTATTATTATACAATAAAAGCTCCAGATTACAAAATAAAAACAGTCCGACAAGTATGCCGAACTGTTTTTTTGTCAGATATTGAATTTTATTGGATGGTAAGAGTAAGGTTGGTTAGATAGGACCCTGCAGGCTGATTTCCTGGGATAAACTGGTCGGTTTTGATTCCTGAAATAGTATATTGTCCTGAACCGTCCCCGATTGCCGCGGAAATTAGTTTGATGGTGGAAGTGGTGCTATCAAAACTATCATCGACTCCCATTGAGAGAGATGAAGCGCTATCTCCTTTGATTGTAGATACCGCAGAAAGGGTCGGGATGTCCATCGACAGCTGTCCGGTAGTGGTTCCGTCGCCATTGTAGTCCATAACTTTTAATCCGTCGTTCCAATCCTCAGCAGTTATATCAATACTCCAACCTGCTCTGCTTCCTCTCATGTCGGTAACTTCTACGACTCCAATAGGATTGTCGACGCTGGTCTGTCCATCGAAAGAAAAACTTTTTCCGATGAAGCTGGCTTCTTCTGGGGCGGTAACCGATAATTCACCTCCCGTTATTTGTAGCGATAATGCCGTATTTGCACTGTCAGCCTTGACCTTGAGGAAAGCAGTCAAACAAAAAATTAGGACCAAGTTGAAGATGACGATTTTTTTCAGATTTTCCATTTTATTTTTTTATTTTTTTAGATTTCCTCCTTTTTATGTTTTTTGAAAAAATAAAAAAGCACCAAAACGAATGGTCCACCCTTTCTTTTTTAAGTTTTCTGTAAGTACATTATACACGATTTTTTCACTTTGGTCAATGGGTGATTTTGGGGTATAATAAAGCAAAAATCGGATAAGTTGATGGATAATTGTGGGGTGATATGATGGTACTATGTTAGAAAAAGGTAAAAATAATAAAAAAATAGACATAGAAGCGGAAAAAATATATCCCGACTCAGACCTTTCCTCTGGGAGGCTTTTGAATAAAAACAATCTCTAGGACTTAAGTCCTTTTTATTTTTGTAATGTTTTAATTTTGGCTTAGCTTCTAACATATGTTCTTAATATAGCAAGAGCGCAGTATATGTATGTATTACCTCCTGTTATTGACACGGGGCTTTTTATACTAATTTTGTGCCAAGCTGAAGAGTGTCGGGGGGTGACGATATGGCTGAAGGGCAGACTTCTGTTAAAATTATATATAGGAAATGGGATATTATCTTGCAGATATAAAGATGCCTAATATTATTTTAGTTGTGCATCTCGGGTCCGTTTCTGGGTGTTTATCTTTGGGCAAAACAAGGTTTTTTGTGTGTGTAAAACTGTTTGTCAAAAAATTGCAAATAAGTTATCCTTATAGAGGCTTAGGTCTAAACGATCCAGGCTGTTAATAAATTAATAAAATCAAAAAATAAAAACAAAAAATGAGGGGAAAAAGGGAGAAATTTGTATAGAGATTTCTGAAGTATCTGTTTTGATGAGGTGTTGGTATAACTAGAGAAATTTGTATAAAGGTTTCTGGCTCACTCAGAAACAAGAAGGGAGAAGGGGAAACAAGAATAATAGCTCTGGTTCCTGCGCACAACGAAGAAAAAAGCATAAGGTCGACTCTAGAGTCTCTTCTGAGACAGACTTATCCGGTCGATATCTTTGTTGTAAGTGATAATAGTACAGATGGAACAATGAGTATTGTTCAGGAAATAGCTTTGGCAGATCAGCGTGTAAAGTTTACAGAGACCAAGGACAATGGATTTAAGAAAGCTGGGGCGCTTAATATAGCATATCGTTTGCTTGGTGATGAATTGAATCGGTATGACTTTATTTTATCCATGGACGGGGATACTTTTCTTTCGCCTGATGTGGCAGAACAAGGACTTGAAGAATTCCTTCTTGATGAGAGTTTGGGGGCAGTTTGTTCTCGCGCTGGGGTAATCGAGATGAAGACCGATTCATTTTTCGAGAAGTTGCTCTATTATCAGCAGCGTGTTGAATATGCCGAGTTTGATAGAAGTAGGATATCGCAGCATAAACGCATAAAGGTTGCACATGGAATGTGTACGATGTATAAGGTTGCGGCGATAAAAGCCGTGATGAAAAAACGCATCGAGCAGGGCAAACTTGATTGTCTGCCGTATGATGTACACAATATAACCGAGGATTATGAACTTACGGTATGTATTAAGGAATGCGGGTTTAATGTCGCAGTCGGGCTCGGGATGTTGGCATGGACGGATATTCCGCTTAGGATCAAGGATCTATGGACGCAGAGAATCAGATGGCTTCGCGGGGGGTTAGACACACTACATCAGCATGGATGGAATGAAGCAACGAGGAAGGACATACTGAACGCCGGATTTTTCTGGGTGATGTTGATTTTCCAAGGGATTCTCCTAGGCTATGCGGTGAAGAGTTTGATTGAGGGGGTTTTCTATCTCAACAACACCGTTTTGCTCGTGATGGCGTTAATGTATGTTGATTGTGTATACACGCTGCGATATGTGAGGGGCTTGTGCAAGTGGGATTGCGCAGTTCGTATGACTTTTTTGCCGCAGCTTTTGTATGCATGGCTTACAATCTTCGAGCAACTTTATGCTTACTACCTATTCCTATTTAAAAAGGATCAGAGGTGGTAGAAGTGTTGGCTCTATATCAGATATATTTCCAACTGTTTGTTACGATTCTGGTTGTCGGATATCTTTTGCTCGACTGGACGCTTCTTCTATATTATACTCGTATGATATAGAAGGAACGGCCGGGGCTGTTGGAACTGAACTGGTCTTTGCGCAGTGCTTCGAAGATTTTTAAGTCCAAGAAAGGTTTATTTAGGAGAAATCATGATATTGTCGAATCTTATGATAGTTCTGATTTAGATGGGGAATAAAACTAAAAAATAAAAATAAAAAGAACGAGAGGGAATATTTCAATGAACAATATGCGGGAAAATATGGAGAGGTAAAACTATTTTCATTTTTCCCCGCATAGTGTTATTTGCTCGGTGTCAGACATTTATTGTGTCAGGGTTACCTGATTGAGGAGGGTATTAAAAAATAAAATAAAAATATGAAAAGTTCTCAGGGTAAAGTAGAATTTTTTCTTAGTTTTATTAAAAATGTCCGAAGGTTTTTTTTGCCATCCTTTTGTTTTTTTCTTGCTGTCTCTCAAGTGCTGTATTCGACTATAACAACCTCTGCGGAAAATGGAGAAAATACTATCGTTGAAGAGGGGGTGGTTTTCATCGAAGACGACTCTTCTTGGGATGACTATTACATCGGAGGAGAAGGGTCCCTATCCACTTCTGACCGTATTATCGGAGAAAATTCAATGAAGATAACTACGGTGGAAAGAGGCAACTACAACGG
>JAQUYG010000024.1:0-3891 GCA_028691985.1 Minisyncoccota bacterium | reverse complement strand
ATCCTGCCGATGGGGAATGGTTGGAAATGGTCGTACCACGCAGCGCTTTTGAAATCTATGGAACGCCTGATTGGTCTGCAATCAATATTGCCCTGATCCGTATCAAGGACGATGGTATAAGTGCTGCCGATATGTCTATGGATGGATTCGGTTATGTCAATGATAAGGTTGATATTGAACAGTTCTATCTCATCGAAGACGACTCTTCTTGGGATGACTATTACATCGGAGGAGAAGGGTCCCTATCCACTTCTGACCGTATTATCGGAGAAAATTCAATGAAGATAACTACGGTGGAAAGAGGCAACTACAACGGTATAAGCAAGGAGCTTTTTAATAACATTATCAATTTTTCAGATAAGAGTTTAAGGTTTTATGTTAAATCTTCAGACTGGAGTAAGCTTGTCGCAGCTCAAATTATTCTCGCAAGTGACGGATATACTTTTTCAGATTCTTACACTTTTGATATATTGGGACAAATTCAAAATCCTGCCGATGGGGAATGGTTGGAAATGGTCGTACCACGCAGCGCTTTTGAAATCTATGGAACGCCTGATTGGTCTGCAATCAATATTGCCCTGATCCGTATCAAGGACGATGGTATAAGTGCTGCTGATCTTTTGATAGATGGATTAGGCTATTTTGATTCAGGTTCTGCTGCCGGGGTTATCAGTATTACTTTTGACGATGGCTGGGATGATACCTGCATACAGGGAAAAACAAAGATGGAAGAATATGGGTATGCAGGAACAGCTTTCATAATCCCTTCATTCATAGGAGCTGAAGGCTATTTGACTCAACCTCGGGTGGATGGTTTGGTCGCTTCTGGTTGGGACATTTCCGGGCATGGAGCATATAATCTTACAACCTTAACAAGGGAAGATCTCACTGCTGATTTACTGGACGCTTATGACTATTTGAATGCTGGAGGATATCAGGGTTCGAATATTTATGCCTATCCTAATGGAGCCAGTAACGCGGAAGTTGTTGCGGAAGTAGAAAAATATTTTTCTTATGGTTTTAATATCAATGGTATGAATCAGCCGATTTCCTATGTCAGTGCCTATTCTGTTAATCGTCAGAGCATGGATAAATGGACAACAGTAGCACAAATAAAAACTTGGATTGATAGCGCAGGGAATAATGGTGAGTGGTGTGTTCTTAATTTCCACACTCTGGTCGGAGAACCAGCGCTGTCGTATGATTTCGGTGTTGATGATTTTGAGGAGATTGTGGATTATATAAATTCTTCCGGATTGCAAGTTAAGACCTTAAGTGAGATGCTGGGTAGCGGGATATGAAATGTGCCGATGAGAAGGGTGGATGATGGAATAATTTTTGCGAAGAAGTAAATTCTGTGGGAATTGGAGAGGTCTTATGAAATATAAAAAATCGTCCTGATGGGCGGTTTTTTGTTCAATCCCCTATTTGATTATGGCGTTGTTATGTCTATTTATAATCCAAAAGATGTCATTTTTTGGATTGCGAATATGAGGCGCATGCCTGCGGAAGGATTATCAGCCACAGAGTTATCATCATGTAGTCAGAAATGAATTGGTAGTGGTAGTTTATAATAAGAATTATTAGCTGGATTATTATAAAGGTCATAGCATAAATAGAGGAAATCTTGTGATTTACTAAACTGTTTTTTGTGCTGATGAGCATTCGTCTTTCATAAAAAGAAGAATAGATTAAGTGCCATCCATATACGGCGACACACATAAATATCATTCCGAAATTTAAATTATCAAGATAATTAGAATTCGCATTGAAGATGAAGATTACCGGTTTTTGTATCCAGAATTCAAGTGTCACTAAAGAGATAAGAGAGAACAGAGACCACCCCAGAAGTGTCTGCATCTGCTTATTATTTGGTTCTTTTATAAATAATAAGATATAAAAAATATAAATGGAAGTTAAAAAGAGTGATATTGCAATTACATTATTTAAATACAGGGTTTGGTAAAAACCATTCAGAAAAACAAACCAGAAGAGGATGGTGCAAGAGATTATAGTTGTGGTATCAATCTCTCGGAAAGTTTCTTTATGAAATATAATACTGAAGGGCAAGGGAAAGATTAGGATGTAGAAAAGTAGAAAATTATTAGCAAGATTGTTTAACCCGGATAAAGTATAAAACATGATAGAGGGGTATAAAGAAACCACGCCCGTAATCATAAGACAAAGGCGAATTTTTTTAAGATCCAATTTATTGCCGATAAAGAAATACACCTGCAGAAGGATGCCTAGGGCAAAAAGTAGGCTCATTGGAACTGTCATGTTGGGTAAAATAACAATTGAAATAATGGCCCAGTGTTTATAGCGGTCAACAACACCCTCTCTTTTGGGGTATAGATAATGCACCGCTTGTCTTTATGAAATTGATCCGTATTTAATATAGGTATGGGGGTAAAGGAAATAATGGATAATGATGATTTTGTTTTTAGATATTGTGAAACTGTTTATATTATGCCACATACCGATTGCGTAATGTGCTTTTTAAATAATTTATGCGATTATTATTAGGTGAATACAAAATAAACCGCTTATATAGGCGATTATTTATGGCTGGGTCGGTTAGTGGATGCGCTCAGAACTATGGATTGGGAAAAATTAAAATATAATGATTTATTTTTAAAGTTTTGTATGTAAAGAATGAAGATTAGTCTTAAAAAAGGTCTTTGTAAATGTATTTTTATATGTTAGTATTCTATTGTTGTCTTTTAGGAAATATTAGCTAAGTATTGCTATTATGACTTCAAGACAAATGAACAAAAGGTTGTGTTTTAAGCGCAAAATAAAAGAACAATATTCATTGCAGCTTTGTCAATAACGCTATTCTGTGTTTTGGCAGCGCCAGCTTCTGCAATATATACAGAAACAGCATATGCATCGTATAAGAAAACTGTTTGGACAGGTGCCCATCCCCATATGGTTTTAGGATATTATATACCCCACGATACTCTAGGTGGAGATTTTAGCGGGGTTAGGTATCATCCTTACATCGGAGGTGTTGATTATTATGTTCTTGCTAATGCTGCACCAGATCATAGCAATCCACAAGAATGGGATTTTATCTCGCGTGTTCAAATTAATTCAAACCAAGATAGAGTAGAATTATTTGTTCCATTGAGGTACGCTCTTGCAATGAATGCCCTTAAAAAAGAGTGGAAAAACCAAATCTATATAAAATATTACAGGAGATGAAAATATTTTATCTCCTTCTTTTTTAATCTATATTAAAGTGTAAAAGTAAAAATTATGACTAAGTTTTCAAAAAGTTTTATTTATTTATTGTTATTTGTTTCTTTATTATCTGGTTTAGTGTATATATGTATCCCTGATTTGTATGCAAGCTATATAACTGGTTATAGCGTTGATTCTATTGTTGGATATAGAATGGGGGATTTTGATCAGAGTTTACTATGTAAAGAATTTTTCCCAGAAAATGTAAGTATTGCGATAAATAATTTGTTTATGTTTTCTGTTTTAACTTTTATGAGTTCATTTATTTTGATTATTGGTTCTAAATTAGTTTTAAGGAAAACAAATGGAAAAGAAGTTTTATTGCAACCAAGAGGAACGCTTAGTCTTGTTATTTTTCTATTTTTGGATTTTTTAGTGCTTTTTATTTGTTTCATAAGTGAACCTGATTATTCTTATCTTGTGGGATGTGAACAGTTTAAGGCGAATTGTCAAAGTATTTTAGAAAATCCTGAGAATGCTGGAGCAAAAAACATTGAAGAACTTTACACAAGGGGAGAATATTTGTATTGTAATTAGGGCTGAGATTGATAAAATATAAAATTAATTGTATTAAAATGACCGCTCATCTAAGCGGTTATTTTTGACTGGGTCCCACTATTGGACGCGTTCAGAACTTTTGAGTGG
>JAQUYG010000023.1 GCA_028691985.1 Minisyncoccota bacterium | reverse complement strand
CCGCATCCACCCGTCTCCATATTTCATGAATGAGAACAAAAGTATTTCTGTTCCCATAACCCTTTCTTATAATACTATTTAAAGCATCGTGGCATTCCCTTGCTGCCTCTGTCAAAACAGTCTTTCCTCCAATCAACTCCAAGATATTTACGGAGTTAATTAGAGATTCCAGATTTTCCTTAGCACCTATAGGAGTAAGGCTCTTTTCGAAATCTTCTATGATTATTTCCACCCCTCTTTCAAAGTCAGGTTCGAAATAACCTTCTCTTAATTCTTCAGTGGAACTCATTAGAGTCGCACTGAAGAATTCTGTTACGGGATAATCTTTCTCAAGACGACCCCTTGCTTCTTCCCAGCCATACCTGAAACTGGCATAGGAAACAACTTCAATCTCTTCTCCATCGGGAGTTTTCCCCTTAATCGCATATTGAAAAATTTTTTTCACTCTCCTGTATATTTTTGACGTTAAATATATCCATAAAACTTACGAACACATCCAACGCCAAAAATATAGAAATTTTTCTATAAACTTATCGATTTTAATGTACTATTTTCACCAGCCTTCAAGATTTATTTTGAATCTTCAAAGCTTTTTCAAATTTACAAATTCGATTTGTATGCTTGAAAAATTGGCGGAGAGATTAAAGAAAAATAAAACCTCTCCTTTTGAACCTTTAAAATGCCTCAGCTGCTTCTTTCAGCCGAACTTCTTCTAGTTCAGCTCGCAGCTTTTCGTCTTTTCGGATGAGATCTTTTCACTCATCCTCCGAGACATCGCTCTCGTACCTATGTGCGAGATCTATTTCTACGGCGAGTGAGTTAAGCTCGCCACAAATCTCTTCCGGGGTTCTCATTTTACCTCCTAATTCCATTTTTTTGAGCCTCTTCTATAATAAAAGAGGCGAGCATCTCCTTTGCCTCAGATTCGAGGTAAAGGATGGAGCAGTACCATGCGTTTGGTGCTTCGGATTCATAATCCGACACCATGATAACCCATGGCGGAATCGATAGTTGTACTATCTTTTCCTCTGTTTTTATTTTTTCTTCTTTAATCCCTAATTCCTTAAGGATTAAAGTCTTAATATTTGGAAGATCTCCACTTCCACAAAATTCACCTCTCTCGCTGGAAAGGTTAGGGACACGGACTAACTCTCCGTCCCTGAGTTCCAGTGTCCAATATAGTCTGGACACTCCGTTTTTAAAAAATTCCCTTCCGTAGCTGTCCCCCTGAGATACTGAGGCCTCAAGGGAATCGCCCGCATTACGAATTTTTAATCCATTCACTTTTCGGGGGATTTCTACTTCCCCGTCTTTCATTCCCGGAAGGAATTTCTTAACTCCCTCCGATAACATATCTTTTCCGATCATCTGTCATTACCTCCTTTTAAACATAAACTGTTCGAAAAAGATCCCTTACCTTTTCCGAAAATGTTTTCTGCCTATTCTCGAAAGGCAAGCAAATTATCTGAAGTTCAGATACTTGTCTTTCTAATAACCTCATATCATCGTTTGTAAGGAGAATCTCCTTAGAAACAACAACACTTAGCTCACCCTTGCTAACTGAAACTCCTATCAGTGTTTGCAGCTTAGGTGTTCGGATAAATAAACTTTTCGCTGTTATTATTACACCGTTCATATTTTTTCTCCTTCGTATATTTTCTTATGTATCTGTAATTAATAACCTAATCACAAAACATTTATGATCAAATTATTAAATACAGGCATAAGATATTTCCGAAGAAACAAGACGATGATAATTTTTTCTCAAAGAACAATTTTATTTCTCACTAGCCTTCAAAATTTATTTCAAATCTTCAAGACTTCTCTAAACCCGCAAACATTTTTGTGAGCTTGGAAAGGCGGAAGATGGTTTGAACGTTTTTCATCTTCCGATTTGAACTTTTTTTAAATGACGTTGCGCTTCTATCTTTTAGCGATAGAATCTTAGAAACGAACAACCCGGTATCAGGTTACTAACTACATCTTCTTTTCTTACTGAAAACCTAATCATAAATGTTTTACAATCAAATTTTCAGTAAGGCCTTTGTTTCCCCTATGATTATCCTTTTTATTTTTTCCATTTTTTCATCGTTTTCGATACCCCCGTTGTCTCCGAGGCACCCCCTTGTGTTATTGTAGACACAATGTCTACAACCTGGGCTGTTTTTAATAGCCCTACAGTCTTCTTCCTTTTCCGGAACATAAATATTTTTCACTATCATCTGCTTATTCCTCCGCGTATCTTATTATGTATCATGCAATTAAGAACCTAATCACAAAACATTTACGATCAAATTCTTAATTACAGATACAAGAAATATCCAGAAGAATAATAAATGATAGATTTTCTCAAAGAACAAATTTTTATTTTTTCTTTTTCCCTATTTTCATACTTGGGAAATTCCTGAGATAAAAGCGGTTCAGACTTTTATTCCCAGCCGATCTCCTAAGTAAATAGATTCTCGGTTGATGAAGCTTCATTTTCGGCGGGCCTGTTCGCTCGAGTTCGTCTCAAGCGATAGCGCCACAACTTACTGGGAAGCGATGGTTTGGAGAAGTAGTTACTTGCTGTCTTTTCCGAAACATCTTTTTCATCGATTTTTTAATTTGCAAGTTTTTTGAAGTAAAGCTCATATACTTGAGAATAATCTCTCTCCTCTATGTTTCATCTCTCAAATATAGGAACACAAACTTTTTTGATTTCTCTCTATAAGTAGAGAGGATAACGAAGGCGAATTTTTAAAAAATCAGTGATAGGAAGCACTTAAAGCGTTTAGCTTTTATTTAATATTGTTCCTATTTGATCTCTGTATTTTCTCTCTCCTCCGTAATCCCGCCTGCTTTATTCGATTTGTCACTTTACTCTCCCTTATCCTGGATTCCCGTCTTCACAGGGATGACAGCGTATTCTTCATCAAAAAAAGATAATAAGCTTTTTCGATTTCCCTTCTGGTCAAGAGTTGGCTAAAAACTTATTATCTTTTTTAAAGATATTTAACTTCCATAGCTCTCTCCTTCTATTGGATATTCGTGTATTTTAAAGGTGCCCTTCTTTTCTCTATCTTCATCGTAACTGCGTATGATAGCATAGTTTGATTTATTTGTCAAGCCCCCATTACTATTATGTTAGGAACATAGACTTTATATTTTTCTCTCTTTTAAATAGAGAGGACAACGAAGGCGAATCTTTCAGAGAATCAGTGATAGGAATCATTAAAGTTTTATGTCCTATTTGATTTCCTTCTTTTTTCTCTCTCCTTCGTAATTCTTTCTACTTGACAAAAAAAGATAATGAGCTTTTTCTTTTTCCTTTCTCTAGATGAGGGCAGGAAACCTTTTTTCTCCCTCGCCCCCTTGGGAGAGGGTTGGGGTGAGAGGGCTAAGAATGAAAACTTATTATCTTTTTCTATGTATATAGTTTTCAATAGCTCTCTCCTTCTATTGAATGTCCGTATATTTTAAAGGTGCTCTTTTCTTCTCTATCTTCATCGTAACTGCGCATGATAGCATAGTTTAATCTATTTGTCAAAACCCCATTACTGTTATGTTATCACTGATATAATACCTTCGGTGATTTTCTATGAAATAATTAGGAGTCATTTTTTTTAAAAATGTACTTATCTGAATTTGGTGGTTTCTGTTTATTCTCCAGAACCGCCATCAAACACGAAGCGATCCACGCCGGCATCAAAAGCATCTATGACTATCTTTGGAATATATTGGGGGAGAAAAATTAATCGATTTTAAAACAAAAAAATAAGCAACCGCAGAAAGTTTTTTTGCTCTCGCGATTGCCTCTTAAAGGTTATCAAAAGATTAATTTTCTTTGATAGCCTTGAAACCTTTTTCCGTCAGCATTTTAGTGACTTTGTAAATGCTGGTATCTTTTTTCGCATGTTCTGTTTCTTTTTCCTTTTCTACAAGATTCAGGAACTCTTGCAAAGTTAGAGGAATGTCTGCATAGACATCCTCTACTTCCCTCTCATAAACTTTTGCGTATGCCTCAACAAAATTTAAGGCATCTACAAATTCCTCAGGAGAGAGACCTTCCTTCCAGCTCATTCCCATTGAAAATTCCCACCCCATAGAGGCAAGAATTTCGGCCATTCCATTTTTATACCCGTCTTTACAGAACGGGGTTGGTCTGAAAAAATATATTTCTATCTTTCCTTCCATAAACTTTACGATCACGGTCCAGGTATTCTCACTAGGACTGCGATTTCCATAAATGGAAATCTTCTTAACTAATTTCATGCCTTTTTCCTCCATTCTATCTTCCAGCCACTCGACCGCTTGCTTTTGCGTCTTGGTGACCTTTAAGACGTTTTGTTTTATAAACTTTTCCAGATTCTCCGACCTTGTACAGACTGACATAACAATCCCGAAAGCACTGAGCAACCCAGCCCCCAAACTCCTCTTTCTCTTTCGCCAAGTCTATAAGATTCGACAAATTCGTGACCCGAACCACTTCCACCACATCAATTCCGTATTTTGTGGTTAAAGGCTCTAGATCAGAAAGAGAGATAAATCTGTAGGTTTCTTCTTCAAGCGCTTTGACCAGAGTCAAACGCGTTTCGGGATGCTGCAGAACGACTTGATTATCCGGAGCGGTAAGCTCGAATAGCAAAGCCACTCTTTTTCTTATTGACCACTCCACGAAATTTTTATACCCTTCATTTTCGCCAAGAATCCTCTCAGCGCAAAAAGCCTGTTCATTGCCAATCATCTTTTGAGTCTTGGCAATGATTATTCCGTTCGGTAGTTCAATAAACCTGATAAGCGAGCCGTCCCGTTTGACGGTCACATTACCTATCTCTTTCTTTCTAACCTCTTCCCACAGGGTTTCTTCCGCTTCCTCAAGATTATAAAATTTAGGAAGCATCAAAAACCTTTTTATCGCGCCCGTGGCAAGGTCTGTCACGAAGGTAATACCACAAAGCTCCATCGCGGAGACTTCGGGACTTTCCGGGAAAGGCTATCTGAGAATCTTTCGGTCTGGAATCCTATAATTAAAAGACTTAATTACGAATCCCTAAATCTCCTGTCTGCGTGCTGTGAAATATAAAGAATATTTTTCAACTATACGCTGACAAGTTGGGTAATCCGGAATACCATAATGATAAGACAGAAAATCACCCCCTGCCCTCTTTAAGATATTCCATTTCTTCTTTCACTATCTCAAAGAGAATTTTTTGCAACTCCTCGACATTGTTTGGCATACCAACATAATATTCTGCTATATCACTAGTATCGACATAACAGAGATATGTGCACCGCTCCCATGACCCGCATAAATCGACATCGATTTCCTGAGAACCAAAGGTATATCTTTCCTTTTCAATTCTCAGGAGTGGTTCTTCCCCTGACATTTTTTTTAACGAAATCCCTTTGAGCTTTGCAAAGATCACTTCATCTGAATCTTCTAAAAACAATATCGTTTCATCATCTGAACTATCCATTTTATCTCCTCCACTTATTTTTTCCGCCACAAGTCGTTTTTATTATAAAACCAATTTAAGATTTGCCCTGAGGTTTTCTTCCTGCCTTTCTTTCACCTCCTGAGAAATATTATGACTATCCCCTTTTTTATGCCTATGTTCTACCACAGACACAAAAACTATATATCCATTCTTTTCAGCGTATTCTTGATAACGCTGAAATTCCGATTCCTTAGTAGAAGTGTTTGTAAGGACTACAACTTCCACCTCAGAACCAATCGCCTCACAAAAACGATCGAAACAATCGTCATGGGCTTTTTGAAGCTCATCACGATTAAATAAATAATTTCCAGCAGAATCAGTAAAAAACTGATCTGCTTCGAACTGACTTGCGGTTTTCCCCGCCAGGATGGCAGTTTCAACAAGATTTTCTCCCAAAGAGGTTTTTCCTGATCCGGAAACACCTCGTATGATATATATTATTTTTTTCTTCATCTTTCATCTACTCCATCTGTATTATTTATTGTCACAAGTCGTTTTTATTTTTTTGTTTATAATATTTTTCCTTGCGACGCTTGTTTATGACTATAACATCTGCGAAATTCACGAAGTGAAAACCATCGACATATTTCCCATTTCAAAAATGGAGAGAGTGAAACTAGAAATAGATATATCAATAGCTCCGACATTGCTAAAGCCATAATTAAGCGCCACAAAGTTTTTCTTTGCTTATATTTTTTGACTATTTTTTAAAGATCATTCCCTTAATTCTCAGAATACTATTCCAAATAATATTCTAGGATAAAAGGTGAAAAGCTTGCTTGAACAAGGCAAGCTTTTCGAAATTCTGCTCGGCAATCAGCATAAGTTATTTGAATTTACTTTTAGCTACCACCTCCTCCGAATCAAGCCATTTTAGAGCTTGTTCGGCATTATTTTTGATTTTAGCGGCAGCCTCTTCAAGTTTATTCTGCCAGAATTCAAAAGTGTAGAATTGGCGCTCTTTAGCCAATCCACTCTCGAATTCCTCCAAAGCTTTTTCATATGGGCCCTGAATCGTTTTTTCATATTCACCCCAGGTTTCTTCAGAGGTGAGCGTTTTATCAATTCGCCACTTTTCCAGATGGAATGTGGCATAATTTTTTTCCCGAGTAGGTCTTTTTAATCCTCCTGGAGTTGCACAATATTCTCCGGATGGCGGGATAAACTGAAACGTTTTTCCCTTTTTTCCTATGAAACTCACCCCATCTTGAAAGGCAGACACCTGCCAATCAGTTACTTCAAGGGGGAGCTGATATACCCAATACTCCCCCTCAACAGAACTGATTCCTTCCGTTACGTAACGGAAGCCCATCTCTGCCGGCAAAGGCCCAGAAGCCTTCATTTGCAGAGTTCGACATTTTACCAAAAAATTCAGCGTTTCCACATCAAGGCTTTTACAATCTTTATCTATGATGTGAAGCGGCATAGGAGCAACGATTTGCACCTCTATAGAAGGTTTTTTTCTTAAAACATCGAAAACTTTTATAATAGTATCACCGCCTGAATTTTCATCGCTTCTTCCCACAAATCAAGAGGAAGAGAAATCTCCTCGAAAAAGGTTTGATATGTGCTAGTCTCTTCCAGAACTAGGACTACTTCATTTTTTCCGTATTTCTTTACGGCGAAGTAGTCTGCTCTTCCCAACTCCGGGATACAGCCACGCGCCCCCTTGGCATAAACAAACACCGGAGTCGCTTTAATTCCCACCTTTTGTTCTAGAAACTTTTTTAGGCAAGACTCATCGCCCCACCCTTCATAGCCGTATTTGGAATCAATCAAATCTAAATCCAGCTCTGGAAAAATTTCGGATTTCGTATTCAGAAGTCTTCCTTTCTGATACTCCTCCAACTGCCTTTGTGCAAATAACCTTTTAAGAAGGTTATTCTTGTGGGGAATTTCAGATTCCCATCTTCCAATGTTTTTTTTCATCGAAAGGATAAGTTTTTCATCATTCCCTTCGATGTTTACCGTTTCTCCGAATTCGGTCTCAAAGAAAACTTTATATTCCGGCCAATCTTTGATGAGGCAGGCTAGAATTAACAACCTCATCGGATGATCTTTGTTTTCGTCTATGAACCAAAAATCTGGCTTGGGGATACCCCACTCTTTAAGCTGCGCCCTTGTTTTGGAAGACATTATTTTTAATTCTTCCGTTGACAAAGGAACGGCAAGAATATCTTTGCATGTCCATGATGATGTAATTGTCACGGAATGCAGTTGTATACTTTCAGGACATCCTTCAAGTACGCAATAGTCTTCATCTCGGCTCTCATCGTAATAACGAGAACCGAACGGAAATAAATATACTGTCATTTGTTTCACCTTCTCTTTTCCGTCACAAGTCGTTTTTGTTTTGTTTCGTTTTGTTTATATTAAACCTTGCGACGTTGAATTCTGTCTTCATAAAAAGATAAAGACACAACCCAACATCACAATGTTTTTCATTGCTTATATTTTTTGATTATTTTTTTAAAGATCATTCCTCTCTTTTTAGAATATTATTTTAAATAATATTCTAAAGTAAAAGGTGAAAAGCTTGCTTGAATTTACGGCAAGCTTTTCGAAATCATTTTTTTTAAACTTTTTTTATTTAGGAACACCTTCGAACCAAAGGGCCGACATTGAATGGGGACTTCCCGAGCTGGAGATAGGCTTATACCACTGCTGATTCAGGCCTTTAAAAGCCTCCAGCCTAATCCCACCTTTTGGCCTGCCAATAACGACAAGCCAGTCATGCCCCAGTTCGTCATAAGGCCAGCGTGTTTTTACGACGATACCAGGAAGATTCTCGCTACTCATGTTTTGTGAGTCAAACACGAGAATCGACATCCCCTCCTTAATACAAAGTTTCAACATTTCAATTATATGCTGAAAGCCTTCCTCCAAACCTTCAAAGCTGGAAGCCATTGTGTAGTAAAGACGTCTGGTTGCCCCATACCCTTGAGTGGCTTCTACGACAATTCGGAGTACTGCCGCTGGCAATACTTTTTCTGGAATATCATCACCACCTGTTGCGAGATGAAATTTGCCATCGGGAGACTGATATATTGTACTAATTCCATATTCATCCCCCCAGAGCCATCGCCCCTCAACACTCTTGTCGGACAACATTGTTTTCAACCTTACTTTTTCATCTCCGGTAAAAGGAGTGTTTATCAAATTAAATATTTTATTCATTTCTTCCAAAACTTTCCCAGCATCTATTCTTATCATATTTTCTACCTCCATGGTAACTCAAGAATCCGTTCATTATAAAAACGATCTTCTTGTTTCGTGCGAGTTCTTCGCACATCCTTCGCCAGCTTCTGGTCGAAAGATACTTCGCTGCCTTTTGGCAGAAAGTAAACTTCCCTTGTTTTTTCATAAATAAGGAAAGATTACTTCCTGCCAACTTGGTACAATGGAGACAATTATAAATTATCTTTTCAATGTACTATTTTTCCACCAGCCTTCAAAGCCTATTATTCGTTTTGAAAACTTTTCTAAATCTAGAAATAGATGCCAGGTCCTTCTGGGTACCACTCTTTTGGAGCGGTCCCGGCATATTATGAGTTTCTTTTTTCATTTTCTCATCCCTTCTCTTTTTTTATCCTATACTATAAACAGAGAAGATAACGAAGGCGATTTTTTAAAAATCAGTGATAGAGATCATTAAATAATCTACGCCCTATTTGATTTTCCTCTCTCCTCCGTAATCCTTTCTGCTTTATTCGATTTATCGTTCCCGCCCTTGCCGTGGCGAGGATGTACTCCGGCGAGAATCTATTTATCATTTTATTTGCTTTCAACCTGAATTCCTGTCTTCACAGGAATGACAGCGCATTTTTCATCAAAAAAAGATAATAAGCTTTTTCGATTTCCCTTCTGGTCAAAAGTTGGCTAAAAACTATTATCTTTCCTGAATATCTGCATTCAATAGTTCTCTCCTTCTATTGGTCAAATTACTAAAATTTTGAATGTACTTTCTTGTCTATCTTTATCGTAACTGCGTATGATAGCATAGTTTTAATTATTTGTCAATGCCTTTGTATAGTTGATATTATATGATAGCCATTAATTGGCTTATTTATAATGTTATATTCCATTTTGCGTTACTCTTTTTATTGTCATTATTACGTAACACGTTATAATAGAACCAACGAATCTCAAAAAACAAAGTTTCAATTCATTGTCTTTTAAGGTAAAATGAGATTAAGAAAAAATAACTTAAAAATATGTTCGAATCAGGAGAAATACACAGTCCAACCGAAATCACCCCGGAAGGCGAGAAGCCTTCTGTGGAGAATAATTGCGAAAAAGAGCTATCAGAGCTACAAAAAAATAAAATTAGAGAATTTGCCCAAAATACTTTTAGTAGATATTTGAGCTCTTGTCAGGAGAAGGATGGGGTTTATAGAAAATCACCGGATACTTTCCAAGAGATTGGAGACGTAGAAGAAGAGATAGGAAAAATAACAGAGAGCGAACTTTTTCGAACAGAGAGAGGGTTTGATCATAAGATGCAACAAGGAATCCGCATCTTCCTTGAAGAATTGATTGCTTTTACAAAAGGAATCGAAAAAGAAAGTATCAGAGAAGGCTTTGCGACAACAATCAACGAAGCCCTGTTTTCAATGACACCAAATATATCCAGTGGTCTTGATCCTGAAAGTAAATTCGAGCTAACAGCCGAAATAAGCAGGATTCCAGAATTTCAGGGCGGAGCAGGTAGCACCATGCTGTTAGATATGGCATGGGAATATGAATATGTGAAAGAAGCAATGATAGCTAAAATAAAAAAAAGCCCACAAGGGGAAAAAATGGATTATATAGAAATTATGGAAGCGCTTGCCGCCCGTTCTTTGTCATTTGGGAATAGAGCTATCGCGGAAGATTTGAAAGAATTATTGGAAATGCTGAGAGAAGAAAACAATTCCTTCTTTTTGGACAACTATCTTGATATCGCAACAGACAAAATAAGTCAGGAAGAAGAAAATCCCTCCC
The DNA here is from genome assembly GCA_028691985.1 of Minisyncoccota bacterium. Classification (GTDB taxonomy): domain Bacteria; phylum Patescibacteriota; class Minisyncoccia; order JAHIHE01; family JAGLIN01; genus JAQUYG01. The sequence goes on along the minus strand of JAQUYG010000023.1, from coordinate 8,316 downwards.
AAGGAATAATAGTCCGGGAATCTCAACGATCCAATTCCAGAATCCAAGAAACGCTCGATGAGCAAGAAGAAGAAGAATCGAATGAGATTGAAAAAATATTTTTTCCGAATCAGACGTTAGAACCGGATGAAAAAATAGTAAGAATTGGAAAAGATTTGATAGCGATAACAGATCAAACGAATAAGCCCATTAAGTTTGCAAAAATAGACCCTGAATCTTTTCGAATTGACCCGCTACCGATAAAACTCAAATATCTAAAATCGCTGCAAGAATCCTCTGAGGTTTTTAAAGAAAATCCGGAGATGATTCAATTCAAAGTTATTATAGAAATAATGAGCAAGAAAATAATGGAGGAGGAGCAATATTTCTCTCCACAACAAAAGGCGCAAGAGTGGCTCCGTATTACGAATAATCAAATTAGCGAAGAAGAAATAACCGGACTAATAGGAGAGCCGCGATTAGCGATAGTACTACCCCCGGAAAAAAAAGAAATAATTATGAAAGGGTTGCTTAAAAAATTATCAGAACTGGATAAAGAATTTGAAGGAAAATATATCAAAGCAGATTTCACAGATTACGACACACTGATGGAAAAATATAATTACGCCCTTATGAAAAACGAAAGTTCAGAAGAAATCGCTCTTTTGATACAACACTTTCATAAGCCGGAAATGCGAATAAAAATCGAAGAAAAGATCGGGGTAGATATAAAACAGATCCCTTTTGCCCACCAGCTCCACTTTTTGAAATTTCTTTCAGAAAAAAATGAACAAGAAGTAGACAGAGTAAGAGACTTCTTATCCGATAGCACCGACGAAGAAAATAAAATCAACAGGATCACAGCCTTCCTTTCCCTTGAAGCCGGAGAAGATATGGGAGAGAAAATTTTAGGAATAGGCCAAAAACTAGACAAGGAAACCTCCAATGCCATTTTTGACAAATATGCCGAAATTATTAACCAAATCGAAAAAAGCAGAGAAGAGATAGCACAGATGTTTCAAAAAGATAGAAATGTCTCATCAGAAGAAATGCGAAAAATCGGGGAGAACCTACTTTCCCGCGCCAACACACTGATAATAGATTTCTCCGATGAAATTGAAAATTCAGAAAATATCAAAGACATCGAATCAGATATAATCCAAAAACTGTCCAAAATAAATTCGGAAAATATCCTCTTCTCGTCCATCTTCAAAACCGCCTATGCAAGCGGAGAAATTAATGATTTTTCGGAATTGAAATATTTGGATCTGACTATCAGAGAGACGACTGACTTGTCTGAAGCAGAAAAAGAAGAGATAAAAAAAATTATCGAAAAAAATTATAGTAAAGACAGAAACAGGCTCGCAAACATAACGGCTGGAATCGAAAAATCTTTTGCAGACAATGTCAGCAAGTGGTATCTTCTCAAAAAGCAGAAAGACGGAGAAGACAAAATAATATCAACGATGAGATTTGATAAGCAAAATAATGGAAATCTTTATGCGGCAACTTTCGCCGTAGATCCGGAATTTAAAAACTCCGCAATCGGCAAAGCTATGAACGAAAAAGTTTTAGACAGCATCAACGAAACCGAAACGACCGTAGCCATATCCAAAGTCGGAGACCCCTGCTCTCTCTTCCATATCAACCAGACGGGATGGGTAGTAAATGGGACAGAAAAAAACAAGAACGCCGACATCTTCTATTACAAGATTCTTCGCAATAAGGAAACTCGCGACGCCAAATATTCCGATAAGACAGACGGCTCAGAACTGATTGAAAAGTTTTACAATAAAGACAGCTCCCTGAGAGAGCTTTTAGAAAAACAATCAGAAAAGTTTGTCTTAAGACTTAATACGGAAGATCAAGACGATTTGGAAAAAATCAACGAAGCAGGCGACCACGGATACGCTATAACACGATTGATTCCGAAAGAAAATAACTCGTCGGAAATATACCACCTATTTGAGCGAGCCGACTACTAAACAGCAGACCAGATGAAATCAAAAATAGCTTTCTGCATCGAATAAACCGAAGGGTCATTGATAATAGTAGAGATAAAATATTTCTCATTGGTAGTTATATAGGCAATCTTGTCATCATAGATATGTATACTGGTGTCAAAAGGAATAATATTTAACTTTATTAATCTTACATCCGTCAAATCATCTCTATCCTTGAAATGCTCCCGCGCATATTCTGAATCTAAAGCCAGAAGCCTCTTCCCGATACCTGCCCGGTTCCTGTTCTCTACATAATCCTCATTGATTTTCTGCGCATATTTTCTGATAGACTCTATATCTGCGATAGTTAAAATTTCCGTTTTAGAGGTTAGCGTATCTTCCAAAACTTTTCTAACACCCTCTTCCCCTTCAAAATATCTCACCCCGGGCCTTCCCGAAACCAAGCTGAAATCAGAAACGAGCGATGAGATGTTAGCCTCCAAATTCTTCTCGGCCTTTTCCAATTTGCTCTTTTCCCCTTCCAGATAATTTCTCAGATGCCCCGGATGGTTAGGGGCAAATTCCGAAACGATATTTTTACCGCGCGCCCCCTTGACCCTGATCTTATTTTCCGTAACCAGATCTTTTTCAACTAGGTCAGATAATGTATTATAAATCACACCTCTTTTGAGCGGTGTTTTTTTGATTATCTCCCCCGCTGTCACTTTCCCGCTCTTAAGCAAAAATTCATAAACGATCGCCTCATTGTCACTAAGTCCAGAACTCAAAAGTAAATCTTTATACATACATATTTATTATTGATATAGCTATATTATATGTTTTAAAAAAGAAAATATCAATTATTTCTGACAAATATAAAAGCCACTCCTCTCAAAGCGGCTTTTTGTAAGCAATTTCTTATACAGAATTCACTTTCGCTATTACACATTTCTTTTACAAGCATTTTGTATATTCCCCTCTCCTAAGGGAAGAGGGTCAGGGTGAGGGGTATAAGGTGAAAATCTAATATTCTACAGTTTAAAATAATTTGGCATTAGTATCCGAATTCTGCTCTTTTCTGTAATTTCGCGAATTTCTCGTCCGTCTCCTTCTGTAATTCGTCAAGCAAATCTTTATTCTCCGGTTTCAAAAGATGTTTGAATCTCTTTTGCATCTTGAACCATTCCACGAGTGGCACTCTTTCTTTCGGCACATAGTTCAGGATGAATTTCCCGTGATCGATTTCATATAGCGGCCAGAAATTCGTTTCTACAGCCATCTTACTGATTTGGACTGCCTGGGAAGGATCGAATCCCCAGCTGCGTTGGCAAGGACTGATCAGATTGATGAAAGACGGCCCTTCCACCGCAATCGCCTTTTTCACTTTCTCCGTAAGATCGGCAAAATTAGAAAGAGCTGACTGCGCTACATAGTTGATATGGTGCCCCTCTACTATCGCAGTGAGATCTTTGCGTATTTCCTTCTTGCCCTGAGAAACTTTCCCTACCGGCGTAGTCGTGGTATCGGCACCGCGCGGCGTCGCACCCGACCTCTGATTTCCCGTATTCATATATGCCTCGTTGTCATAACAAACATATAGGAATTGATGCCTTCGCTCTAACGCGCCCGACAAACTCTGCAATCCGATATCGGCAGTACCACCATCGCCGCCCACTACCAGAAATTTCACATTGTTCGGCATGTTCTTCGCCCACTTCGGACGATCCGCCGGCTTCTTCTTGAGAATGGCGAGATAAGCCTCAATCACTCCGCTCGCCGTCGCCGATGAATTCTCAAAAGCGTTGTGAATCCAAGGCGTCTTCCATGCGGTATATGGATAAATCGTCGTCGCCACTTCCAGACAGCTAGTGGTATTAATAACTACCAGCGGATCCTTGATAGCCGACAAAACCAATTTTATATTTATCGGCTCCGCACAACCCGGACACAAACGATGCCCCGAAGTCAACCGTTCATTTTCCTGAAGATTTTTCGCGATTTCTATCAAATTCATAATATTATTTTTATTTCTTATATTTCCATTATATCACTTTCACGCAAAAACAAAAATCGGCAAAGTTTTGCAGAGCCCGAAGGCAAAAAACAATTCGGGGAGAGAGTTTCCAAAATGTTCTCGCCTCTTTGCTCTGCAAAATTTCACCGATTTTCGTATCTATATCTAAACTATCAGTATTCACTTGTAAAAGTTTTAGATCTTATAAGAATGCAAACACTGATACAAGATCTAAAATACTTCTCACTAATTAATTCTAACTATTCATCAGAACTAAGCAGGATAGCATACTTTCAAGAATGTGTCAAGCACAGCAGGTAATATGGATGTGCATATTGCTTCATCGTTCTGGACTTTTACTCATTTTTCTATTAAAATACCCATACCTAGTTTAATAAATATATATGACAGAGCGCAAAAAAACCGGCATTTTCCTCGGTCGGCTCCAGCCCCAACACCTCGGACACGAGCAAATGATAAAACAAATCTTCGAAGAAAACGACGAGGTCGTTCTTTGTATAGGTTCTGCGCAAGAAATCACCCCGGATAACCCGAATTTCGAGCGTAATCCACTACTTATCCACAGCCGGTTAAAAACCCTGTGTACATTCCTTAAAGCACAAGACTTTCAGAAGCCTTACACCGTAATAACAGCTCAAGACATCGAACCCGATTCCGCCTGGCCGGCGTACCTGAAAGCGCAATGCGGCCTATCCGATACAGATCAAAACACCATTTATTTCGGCGACCTGATCCCGGATGAATACCAAGCGGGCCTAGTAAATGTCGGTTTTGCCGTAAAATTCCTCACGCGTAATAAATTCATCTATAAAACCGCCAAGAATACATTACACAAAATCTCTTCCGCAACGGAGATAAGAGACCTTGAAAAACTCTCAGAAAAATATAACAAAAGCTTATGAAAATCGCCATATTCTACAATAAGAAAACCAATCCTCAAAACAAAAAATACGCGCTCGAGGTGGCGGTAGTTTTAGAGAAACACCAACTCAAGTATTTTTTCAACCCAGAACTATCCGACATAAAAAGAATAGACCTGGCCATTGCCGTCGGCGGTGACGGTACTGTACTTTATGTCGCCAATTTGTTAGCCGATCTCAAAATTCCCATTTTAGGCATCAATTTCGGCCACCGCGGCTATCTCTGCTCAATTCAAAAAGACGAGATAGCAAATGGTCTACAAAAAATCATTGCCAAGAAATATGAGATAGAAGAAAGAACACGCCTTCGGGCAGAAATAATCAATCAGAATCATCCCACTTCCACGCTCGAAGCGCTGAACGAAATCTCTATCGGTGGCATCAATCGCACCGTGCATCTCAATGCCACAGTCGTTACTCCCCAAAAATCGATTGAGACGGAAATCACCGGCGACGGGCTCATTGTTTCCACTCGTACCGGTTCCACTGCCTACAATATCAATGCCGGAGGACCGATACTGCTTACCGAAGCCCTGAGCATTGTCGCAAATAATGCATTTTTCCAATCCGATGCGTTACTTTCTATCACCAAATCACTGGTCGTTCCTTCCGAGACCCTTATCAAGGTCACGGATCTGAGCCATAATGCCGCCAACCTTCCCTATGTGATTGCCGACGGTCAGAAATCAATAAAGATTAGCAAAGGTGACCGGATATCAATCAGAAAAGCGAAGAACAAAAACTATTTCATGAAATTCTAAACAAATATCGGAATAAAAAAACACGAAAATTATTTTCGTGTTTTTTGATTTGTCGTAAAACAAAGCCTCGCCTATCCGATAACGATGAAAAATAAACAAGATATCCCCACCCGATCAGCATCCGATATATAAAAATAACAGCTACAACCCTGTACTCGTCTCATATATTCCCCTTTTCTCTAAGATACCCACCTAAGCTCTATCCCCCATCAGCTTAAATTTGACAAGTCGCCTTTTTCCTATCAAGACTCGCCTTATTTCCTAATACAAATAGATTCCACGGCATTTGCGACAGTGCGAGCCGCAACAATAATCAAACCGATATAATACAAAATTGCTTTATCACCCGCATTTTGCTAATATGCATTTAAGATAAACAAATTTTATGCGCGAAACAATCACTCGTAAAAACTTCTACAGATACTTTTTCTATTTATTTCTGCTCTCTATACCCTTGCAGACCAGAAAAGTATTTCTGACCGAATATTCCTTCTATACCGGCAGCTTTACCGAATATGGCACCATTTTTTTGTATCTTTCAGACATCATTCTGATCCTGGCATTCGTTTCTCTGCTCATCTTCAATTCAGATATTACCAAAAAAGGCTTAGCTGAGCTTAAGAATAAAAGCGGCAAAATCACTCCGAACAAAATCTTCAACGCCATGCTTCTCCTATTAGCTTGGTTTGTTATCAGCGCACTCGCCAATCGGGATTACCCGGAGATCAGCCTCTTCCGATTATTAAAATCGGCAGAGATGATTTTGTTGGCTTTTTTCATTTTCTCCACAATAAGAGATAAACATTTTTTATCATCATCCCTATTCATAATAGCAATATCCGGTTTTTTACAAAGTATTTTATCAATTTATCAATTTGTTTTCCAGCATAACCTATTCACTTCCCCACTACTTCACAAACTAACTGGAGAAACAATTCTTTCCCCTGCACTGCCCGGAATAGCAAAAATAGGCGAAGGAGGAGAAAAGCTAATCAGGGCGTATGGCACTCTCCCCCATCCCAATCTGCTAGGAGGCTTCCTAATCTTCTCTTTCTTCATTTCCTTATTTTTATACTTATGCCACAAAGACAAGCTTTTGTCAAGGTTTTACTTTCGCCTCAATAAACGCGGAAAGAGATTCAACAGATACATCGCCTCAACCCTCTGGATAGTTCTTTTTACCTCCCAACTACTGGCTCTAACCCTCACTTTTTCCAGATCCGCATGGATAGGAGGTGTCATCAGTTCGACCATCCTCATATATTTTCTCTCTCGCTATACCAAAATTGTTTCACGTGAAACAATTTTCAAAGACATTAGGAATCGATGCAAAGAAATGACCATATCTGCTCTGATTCTCCTATCTTTAGTCATCAGCAATTTCAGTCTATTCTCCGATAGGCTTTACCAAAACATATCCATAGAAGCGAGCTCAAACTCGCAATCAACAAAACTCCCTCAAAATAACACCTTTGCAGATAGATCTTTTTTCAATATTGTTTCACGTGAAACAATTTCACAAAATCCCCTTCTAGGATCAGGTCCTGGGACTGCAGTTTTCCAGATTGAGCCATACCTACAAAACAATAGCCGCTCAGACAAAATCGAATCGTGGCAATATCAGCCACCTCATAATCTTTATCTTTTGTCCGCGTCAGAGTTAGGAATCCCGGGTTTTCTTATCTTTATCTATCTCATTATTGGCTCAATCAAACAATCATTAAAAAAAATTGTTTCACGTGAAACAATTTCAAGCGAAAGGATTTTCAAGGCTTGCATCCTTTCCATATTATCGGGCTTATTATTCATAGGATTCTTCGATCATTACCTTTGGACGCTGCAGCAAGGACAAATCGTATTTTGGGCATCAATCGGCCTGCTTCTAATATAATAACAAAATTGTTTCACGTGAAACAATTTTTTTTAAACTAAACGCATTAAATATCGGCTTGAAGTAGCAGAACATTAACCCGAAAAGATTAATTATGATTATAATTGTTTCACGTGAAACAATTACCAGCGAGCAATTCAGCAATTTGGACATCAAAACAATTAATATTGCACTTTCAAAGACAACAACCAAAATATTAATCACAACAATATACAGAAAGCTGGCTTAGCAAAGAAAGAACCGTCACAAAAGTCAACTGTCATCAAATATCCGATTTGTTTCACGTGAAACAATTTATGAGTTAAAGATACAAAACAAAGACAATATTTGTTTCACGTGAAACAAATATTAGCAATTGTTCGAGATATAGAGTAATCAAAAATAACAATTAGCTTATTAATCCTAATAGGGGAGTATTATAATTTAATTTATATAAACTCAACAGAATGTCAATATTGTTTCACGTGAAACAATATCAACGGACAATTAAATTCCACAAAATGTGAGTTTACACGGTCGGACATTTTAAGTAGGGGATTCATGCAAACAAATAAAACCGCGAACAAGAACGTGATTGTTTCACGTGAAACAATTTATACACAACTCAACCGAATGACAGCATTATTGTGCAATTTTTTGCTTTTTTTGTCAAGTGATACGTCTTAAATTCTATTCTGAAGTGCAATTCCCTTTTAAACAAAAGACATCTCGTTTGAGGTATAATAGTTACGTAGAATAACTAATCATTAACCCTAACGAAATGTCTTACCAACATCTTACCTTAAAA
>JAQUYG010000022.1 GCA_028691985.1 Minisyncoccota bacterium | reverse complement strand
AAAATAGACAATTCCGAGGTTTGGTCTTAAAACATCTGAAAGGTCGGACTTCGGTTTGATAATGCAAAATGGATAATATATGTTAGAATGAGAATATGAAAAAATATTAATCATTGCGATGACGCCTCTTGAAAAATCCATTTTAGCCACGGTTTCTTATTATGACATCTTTGACTATCCTTTGACTGGATTTGAAATCTGGCGTTATTTGGTTTTGTCGGAAGAGTTCAAGAATGATAAATTTACTGCGGGGGATTTGTTTGAGGCGATAAATGATGGCGGGGAATTAAAAAATAAGATTTCTCAAAAACACGGCTTCTATTTCTTTGCCGGTCGCGAGGAGATTGTGGAAAAAAGATTGTGGCGCAAGAAGCTAGCGGATGAGAAATGGAAGAAGATGAAAAAAGTCTTTGAGCTTGTCGTCCTGGTTCCTTTTGTGCGCGGCATTTTCATATCCGGCTCTCTTGCAATGGAGAACAGTAAAACTGATTCTGATATTGATATTATTGTTGTGGCCAAGCACGGAAGAATCTGGACCGTCCGCACCTTGATGACCGTGCTTACTACAATTTTTGGAGTTCGTCGCCATGGAAATAAGACTGAAGATCGGATATGTCTCAATCATTACATAACCGATGAGTCGCTTCGAATTCCTTTTGAGAGTCTTTATAATGCCGAGAGTTACATTCATCTCACCAATCTTTATAATGGAGATAAAAATATCTTTCGTCTTTTTCAGGAAGGGAACGGATGGATCGGGAATTATCTCATAAATTATAAAATTTCCAAGCTGGGCAGTGTGAGGTCTCTTGATAAGAACAGATTTTTTGTCTCCGTGTCCAAGATTTTTGAGATGTTTTTGTCAGGGTTTTTGGGAAATAATGCCGAAAAGATATTCGCCTCTGTCGAGAGCAGACGGATCAGGAGGGATATTTTATACGAAAAAAGTGGCGGTCGGATCACGATCGACGAAAGCCAGTTGGAATTTCATCCCGATTCGCATGAGAATTTTATCATTCCGGAGTTTAATCGTCGGATGAGGGGGGCAGGGATCATGGAATTTGCGCACCAAAAAGATTCGGGGCTGAATGAATAAAATACAACTAGAGGGAATGAGGGGAACGGTCTGTGGCCGTTTTTTTTATATTGAGCTCGGAGTTCGCTGCTTTAGATTGTTGACAATCTCTGGCACGAATATATAATGATATTAGCACTCTTTATTTATGAGTGCCAATCTGATTTGATAATTTATTATTTAAAATTGAGCATTCTCCTGATAGTGGGGTTTGCTTAAGGAAAGGAATCTAGTATGAAACTGAAACCTCTTAGTAACAAGGTCATTCTCGAACCGGTTTCTTCGGAGGAGAAGACAAAAGGCGGAATTATAATTCCAGACACGATTAACAAGGAAAAGCCGGAACAGGGGGAAGTGCTTGCTGTCGGGCCGGGAAAACTTTTGGAAAATGGGCAACGCAGCAAGATGGATATGAAAGTGGGGGACACGGTCATTTTTTCCAAATATTCTCCTAGCGAGATCAAACTCGACGGTAAAGAATATCTTGTTGTCTCTGATGAGGATATTCTGGCAATCGTGGGATAGTTTTGTCATTGCGAGTACAATCGTGGCAATCTTTTTTAAGATATATAAAAGATTGCTTCGTCGGACTTGCTTCTTGTGATTAAGGAAAATATTTATTATTTTCCCTGGATTTCCGCCGGTGCGGGAATGGCAAATAAATCTTAATAAATTCATATAAAAATAATATGGCAAAAGATGTAAAATTCAGTGAAGATGCCAGGCAATCAATCAAGCGTGGGATCGACAAGGTTGCCGATGCGGTCAAGGTCACGATAGGTCCTAAGGGAAGGAATGCGATTCTGGACAAGGGCTATGGCGCTCCGACCATCACTAATGACGGAGTGAGCATCGTCAAGGAGATTGAGCTGGAAGATAAGTTTGAAAATATGGGAGCGCAGCTTCTTAAGGAGGTCGCTTCTAAGACTAATGACATTGCAGGTGACGGGACCACAACATCTACGATTTTGACCCAGTCTATCATCGGCGAAGGGCTTAAATATGTTGCGATGGGAGTGAATCCGGTAGGGATTCGTTACGGGATTGAGGCTGCCAGCAAGGAAGTAATTGCGGAGCTGAAAAATAGTGCTAAAAAAATAAAGGGTAGAGAAGAGATTGCACAGGTTGCAACCATTTCTGCCGAGGATGCGGAAATCGGAAGTATAATTGCCGAGGTCATGGAAAAAGTTGGTAAGGATGGAGTGATTACGGTTGAAGATTCACAGACTTTCGGACTCTCCAGTGAAGTTGTGGAAGGTATGGATTTCGATAAGGGGTATGTTTCTCCTTATATGGTTACCGACAGCGAGAAGATGAAATCGGAAATGAACGATCCTTTTGTTTTGATAACTGACAAGAAGATTTCATCGCTTAATGAAATTTTGCCGATTTTGGAAGCGGTCAATGCTGCCGGCAAGAAAGATGTCGTTTTGATTGCAGAGGATATCGAGGGCGAGGCGCTTACCACTCTGATCATCAACAAGTTGCGCGGAACAATCAATGCTCTTGCAATCAAGGCTCCGGGATTCGGGGATCGCAGGAAAGAGATGTTGCAGGATATCGCGGTGGTGACTGGCGGAAAAGTTATTTCCGAGGAAACGGGAACCAAACTTGAGAATGCCACTTTGGATATGCTTGGTACTGCCAAGAAAGTAATCGCCACCAAAGACAATACGACCATTGTCGACGGTAAAGGATCTAAAAAAGAAATCCAATCGAGAATCGAACAAATCCGTAAGCAGATTGATGCAACAACTTCCAGTTTTGATAAAGAAAAGCTTCAGGAGAGATTGGCAAAATTGTCTGGAGGGGTCGCGGTCTTGAAAGTCGGAGCTGCCACTGAATCGGAGCTCACTTATAAGAAACATAAAGTGGAAGATGCTCTCGCTGCCACCAAGGCTGCTGTCGAGGAAGGTATTGTCGCTGGAGGAGGAACTGCCTTGGTTAAGGCCGGAGTCGCTGTTCAGAAGAAATTTGAAGAAGGAAAGCTTGATATCGGAAGTCACGGATTTTCCGACGAAATCGGTGCCGGTGTGAAGATTTTGCTTCGAGCTCTAGAAGAGCCACTGAGACAGATTGTAAAGAATGCCGGAAAAGAGGAGGGTGCGGTTATCGCCAATTTTGTGAAAAACGATAAATCCAAAAATTCCGGATATAATGCCGTTACCAATCAGACGGAAATCGATATGGTCGCTGCCGGTATCATCGATCCGGTCAAGGTGACTCGTACCGCGCTGGAAAATGCTGTTTCTATTTCTGCGATGCTTTTGACTACTGAGGTTGCCGTTACCGACCTTCCAGAGAAGAAGGAACAAGACCACGGACATGGCGGAATGGGTGGCGGAATGGGAATGGGGATGTAGTCCGTCTTTAGTTTTGGAATGTTTAAAAGCCCCGATTTGCTTCGGGGTTTTTATTGTCCAAAAAGCTGTTTTGTGGTATCCTATGTTTAAAGTCTATAAAGTGCGTGTTTTTTAATTTTTAAAAAAACGAAAATGGAAACTGCAATTTTAATTGTTTTGGCGGTCTTTGTCGTCATAGCAATTTGGTTCGTTATGGTTTACAACGGGCTTATCCGGTTAAGGGTTAGAACTGACGAAGCTTGGAGTGATATCGATGTTCAGCTTAAGCGAAGATATGACCTTATTCCTAATCTGGTAAACACGGTCAAGGGCTACGCTTCGCACGAGAGTGGTGTTTTTGAAAGAGTGACTGAAGCTAGGAGTCGGGCGATGAGTGCTGGGACTGCTGCGGAAAAAGGCGCTGCTGAGAACGCGCTTTCCGGAACATTGAAAACACTTTTTGCTGTCGCTGAAAGCTATCCTGAGCTGAAAGCTAATTCTAATTTCTTGGAGCTTCAGAGAGAACTTTCCGATACTGAAAACAAAATCCAAGCAGCTCGCAGATTTTACAATGGCAATGTGCGTGACCTTAACACTAAAATCCAGGTCTTCCCAGATAGTATAGTGGCCGGAATGCTCAGGATTGAGAAACGCGAATTTTTCGAAATTGAAGAGGTGGCTCAGAAAGAAACTCCGAAGGTTGAATTCTAAATAGCGGTATCGCAAGTCCGATATGCATCTGACGGATAGATATCGTACGCGAATAATTGAATATCATGGCAACTCTTTATACACAATCAGATAACAACATCAGAAAAACCTATATCCTCATAGCCTTCTTTCTGGTATTCGTGATTTCTGTGGGGTGGGTTTTTTCTGAGGCGATGCAATCTAGTATAATCCTTTATGTTGCCGTGATTTTTTCTACACTGATGAGCGTCGGAAGTTATTGGTATTCCGATAAGATGGTGCTCGCGATGAGTAATGCTCATCTGGTGGAATTTGAAGACAATAAGGAATTATATCGCCTAGTGGAAAATCTTTGTATCACTGCCGGGCTTCCTCTTCCTAAAATTTATATAATTGATGACTCTGCGCCTAATGCTTTCGCAACCGGTCGCGATCCGGAGCATGCGGTGGTTGCCGTGACTTATGGGCTTTTGGAGAAATTAGATCGTAGCGAGTTAGAGGGTGTGATTGCGCACGAGCTTTCACACATCGGCAATCGCGATATTCTTCTCTCCACTGTGGTTGTAGTTTTGGTTGGAGTTGTTGCGCTTTTGGCAGATTATTTCCGTAATTTTCTCTGGTGGGGTGGCGGCAGAAACAGCGATAATGATAGTAAGAATCTTTATGTTATGATTGCTGCGATTTTACTTTCAATTCTAGCGCCGGTCTTTGCCATGCTTATCCAGTTGGCGATCTCTCGCAAGAGAGAATTTCTTGCCGATGCCGATGGCGCGCTTTTGACACGATATCCGGAGGGGCTTGCGAGTGCGCTGGAGAAGATATCCGCCGATCAAGAACCTCTGGAAGTTGCCAATCGTGCGACCGCCCATCTTTATATCGCCAATCCTTTCAAAGGCAATAAGGTGAGCAAACTTTTGATGACTCATCCTTCAGTTGAGGAGAGGGTGGCTGCATTGCGCGGGATGGATGTTTAATTTCCATTGCTTTCGGGCAAGTTTTTATTTTTATAAAATTATAATTTTTTATGGATCAATTTGAGGAAATTAATCATAAGAATGGTAGTATTATAAAAGTTATAATCGCTATCCCTTTGTTTTTCGCCGTGGCAGTCGTGGCGCTTTTTTTGTATTATCTACCTAATTTTTTAAGGATTAATGCTATTTATGAAGCACAAAGGCAGGTTTTTATGGATAAAGATATTACCGAAGATGAACGCAAAGATTATATTATTCGAATGGAAGGGGACGGTGATATGATAAATTCTGATGCGATACTTTCTGATTATGGATATAATGCGAATCTTGTGTCTTTATATATCGAAAATGGGGATTATAAAAAGGCCCGAGCGAGGCTTTCAAAGGTAATCGAATATGACGATTGTGCCCTTTATCATTATTATCTAGGAATTGTGTATTTCGAATCCGGCGAATTATATGATGCGAAAACTGAAATAGAAAAATTTTTGGAATATAATATGGACGATCTGTATAAAGAGAGCGACCCTTATTATGTCTTCACAATAACCAAAGAAATGTTTGGGGCGGCGGATATGCTTGAGCTCGTCAATTCTCGCATTGACTTGAGTGAGATGGTGTTGTATGAAATAATAACCGAACGAGAGGCTAGAGAATATGCGGAGATTATTGATAAAAGTAATATGGCATATTCGGAAAATGTAGACATTGATTTGGCATTTATTAAATTATATTTGAAGAGGGGGGAATATGGGAAAGTTATTGATAGGGCGCGATCTGCTATAAAAAAAAGTGATTACTTTGAATATCATTATTACCTGGCAGTCGCTTACTCCCGACAAAGCAAAAAGGAACTTGCCGCTTCTGAGATGCGCGAATATCTAGAAGGAGATAGGGAGGTATATTATGGTATTGTTTCGGAATTCAACAGTATTGTTCGTGATAGGCAAGCTCATGATTCTTTTGGTGATGATATGGATGAGGACGGATTAAGCGACATACTTGAGATTCTTCTTTTTCTTGATTCAAGTAGCAAGGATTCCGATGGTGACGGTTATGAAGACGGTAGTGAATTCTTGTACGGATTTAACCCACTGGATACTTCTCCTGGTGATGAACTTACTAGGGAGGATTATAATGATATTAACATTTTAGTTATCTTCAGTCTTCTGGATAAATAACACATAAAAATATGACTAGCAAATTCGCGAGTATGCTTACATTGGGAATGTTGGGGGCGATGTTCTTTTCCGTCCTTTTGGTTGTCTCGTATCTTTATGGGGTAATGGACATTTCTGCTGTCTTTACTATAACAATCGTCATTAATGTTTTTTCCTGGCTATTCGCTCCGGTTATAAATGATATTATTTATAGGCTCCTGTATAAAATAAAATTTTACAAAAAAAGCGAGTTTGCGGATTTGAGCCCGGAGCTTTATGGATTCATCTCTGGGGTTTGCGAAAGGAATAGTATCAAATTCCCTAAGAAGGTAGGAATCATAGAAGACGAAAATCCGACTGCTTTCACATATGGTTCTCTCCCGTCCAATGCTCGCTTGGTCTTTTCAAAAGGAATATTTACCTATCTTAATAAGGAAGAAGTTGAGGCAGTGGTCGCACACGAGATGGGTCATATCGTGCATTATGATTTTCTCGTTATGACGATTGCCAACACGATGGTCCAGATCCTTTATGAAATCTATTACTTTTTGACGAACAGCAAGAGCAAAAGTAATAATGATAATAACAAAAGTCCACTGGCTCTCATAGGGCTTATCTCCTATATATTCTATGTTATAGGCACTTACGCCCTTCTTTTCCTTTCCCGCAAGAGGGAATATTATGCCGATGAGTTTTCTGCTCGCACGACCGGAAGGCCGAACGATCTTTCCACCGCGCTCATAAAAATCGCCTACGGGATGGTGACTCTTTCTTCTGACAAGAAGAGTCGCAGACTTTTGGAGAGCACTCGTTCTCTCGGGATTATGGACCCGCACTCTGCTAAAGGTGTCGGAGTCGTCTCTCGGATTTCCGGACAGGACTCCGGACAGATCGGCAAGGTGCTCGCTTATGATTTTGTGAGTCCTTGGGCGACGATTATGGAGTTTGGGTCGACTCATCCCTTGACTGGGAAGAGGATCCAGAAACTCGATAATATGTCTGAGGAAATGGGTCAGAAGAAATCATACGATATCAGGACTATAATAAATAATCTTACAATCGACAGAAGCAGACTTTATTCCGGTTTTTATTTCGGGGCCATTATACATTTTCTTCCGAACTTGGCAATTGCTGTGGGGCTCATTCTGATGATCACACTTGGGGGTATTTCTTACTTGTTGATATTATTTGGCTTGGCGCTGGTCATTAAAACTCTGTACAAATTTTCTAACTCTTCTCCTGAGCAGACAACCCTGCTTGATCTTATGACGGACATATACGCTTCTCCGGTCAGAGGAAAAAGGGTTACTCTTGAAGGAAAAATAATCGGAAGGGGAGATTCAGGAGCCTTTCTTGCTGAAGACATGATGTTTCAGGATGGTACCGGACTTATCTATCTTGATTATACTTCGAAATTCGGTATATTCGGCAATTGGTTTTTCGCTCTCAAAAAGGTAATGAAACTGATTGATCAAGAAATCAGCATCAATGGTTGGTTTTTTCGCGGCAATTACCAGATGATCTCAGTTGCCAGGATCAGGACTGTTTCTGAAACGATTAAGAGTCATCCGAAATTATGGTCGGTGCTCACAGGCTCTGTCTTTATCCTTTGGGGTATCTTAATAGCTGGCTGATAACTAGGATGTTATTTTTTCTATATTCTGCTAGAATTATATCATTGGAAATAGATAAAGGTGCCCCGCTCAATCGTCATATTCCGTATTTATTTTTCTGCCGCGATTTTTAATACAAGAAACCCAAGGAAGTTGTTTGCAAATAATTTAAATATAAATAAAAAATATGACAAAAAAGAAGTTAAAACTAATAATTATGGTCCTATTTGTTCTGGCGTCGCTGGCTGTTATTTACTTTGCTTTTTGGAGCATCAGCAAAAGCAAAAACGGCGTAGAGACGGAGGAAAAAAATAATGATATCGTGGCGGTTGAAATAGAGAGTGGTCTTTTAGAAAAATATAAGAGTACTCCGGATACATTGGATAGTGATGGCGATGGGCTTTTAGATAAGTTCGAGATAATTTTGGGAACTGACAAGGATTCAGAAGATACCGACGGCGACGGTTATAAAGATGGCGAGGAAATCAAGGGCGGGTATAATCCGTTCTCCGCGGTGGGAACTAAATTTGAAGAAGATTTTGTTTTTAATTCCGATGCTGATTTGAATGAACTTTTTTTAATCAGACAGAAGCTCTTCGATGATGTTTCTGAGATTCTGTGTGAAGATGATAATCTGTATGATTATAGTAGGCTTGCGGATAATGACAATCTGATGCTGGCAACTGAGAATACGGCACCTTGTCCTTGTTCTAAGATAAAAAACTCCTATTATAGGAATGAATGTTTCGCAGACATAGGCGCTGCGCTCAGTGACTTATCTTTGTGTAATTATATAACTTATGGTGGCAACTATGCGGTTGAAAAGGATAGCTGTGTCTTCATGGTGGCGACTAGAAGTCAGAATGCCGAGCTATGTATGGATATAACAGGTTCAATCGATAAGTCCAACTGTCTTCTTAATGTCGCTTATGAAAAAAAATCTTACGCAATATGCGCAGACATAACAGAGGCAGAAATAAAAGATTATTGCTATTATCAGATAGCTATCTCTATAAAGGATAAGAGCCTTTGTGAAATGATGGTGGATCGTGGTGAAAATCATAACATTTGTATTTCCGAATCTGCCGCTTCGTAGTTTTGACCATTGGATTTTTAATAGGATAATCAATATTTGAGATATGACAGACACATATAAAAAAATTTCTACACTACTGCTCCTGTTTCTTATCACAATTTCTTTTTCAGGGTGTTCCATTAGAAAAGCTGACGAAGAGGTTAAAGTAAAAGAAAACGAGAAGATTATTGAGAATGTAAAAAACCCTGATACCGACGGTGACGGACTCAGCGATGAAGAAGAGAGAAAGATAGGGACGAATATCAATAATCCTGATACCGACGGTGACGGACTTAGTGATTTTGAAGAGGAGGCCGAATGGGCAACCGACCCGCTTGAGGCTGATACTGACAATGATGGTTATGAAGATGGCAGCGAGGTTGAAGCGGGCTATGATCCTCTCAACTCCGGTCAGCTCGATAGTGACAAAGATGGTTTGGGGAATGCTGACGAGATCAAATTAGGAACCGATCCTAAAAAATTCGATACTGACAAGGACGGTTTGTCGGATAAGGAGGAAGTCGATGAAGGTCGGGATCCGTTGATGGCAGGGATATAGATTGTAAAAATAAAAAAATTCTAAATGAACCAACAATATAGGGTCGTGTCGAATGTTATTTCACAGAACAAATTCGCCTTTTTTATTTTTTTCCTCATAAGCGTAATCCAGTCAGGGATGGCGCTTTTAGTTCCGTATCTAAGCAAGCTCCAGATTGATCAACTTGAAAGCCAACATCGGAATTTTTTCGGTATTTTTCATTCTGACCCTGTGATCATTTTCACTTTTATAATCATCCTCACGGTAGCTGTAAATCTATTAAATAAGGTTTTCTCAACAGCGTCGAACATTTTCAAGGAGAAAATCGATTATGGGTGCTCGGTAAAAATGGAGAAGGAAATATATGATCGCATTGAGAGGTTCGATGCCGGTTTTATGCAGAATCCACGCAATCGGAGAATCGTGAATGGTTCTATGGATGTTTCCTATCTGGTAGGAAGCTTGCTTGGGTTTATATCGGATCAGATCGGAACCATCGTTACTATTTTTGGGATCCTTTCTCTGGTGGCTTATTTCAGTATGGAGATCTTTGTCGTTTTGCTTATTTCTGGAATTATCCAACTTTTCATATTGAATGGCAGGACTAGACGGGATATAGTTTTAAGCGCCATCAAGGAAAAGACGAGCTCTCGTTTGTGGGAACTGCAAAATTTAATATTCTATGAACTTCGCAATATTTCTAACATAGACAATGATGATTTTGTGATGCGGAGATATCGGGAAATGAAGCAAAAAACATACGAGTTAAACAAACAAACCGACAAGATGTACGGCAGGTATTCGATCTATGAATCTTTGGCTCAAAATTTCGCTTACGCTTTCACTGCCGTTTTTGCGGGAGGGCAAGTGCTATCGGGCGATATGGAACTTGGTAATTTCGTGATGTTGACATTATACGCCTCGACTCTGCAGGAGGTGTTCCGTAGTGTGATATCCGTCGTGCCAGATTTTAGTAGCATCTTGATAAAATTCAGGAAGCTAGAGTTTTTTATGAGACTAGAGCCGAGATTAAAATTGGATAAAGTAAGAAAAACAGAGGGGGCTGTTTGTGGTGATATAAACTTTACTGATATCAGTTTCAGCTATCCGAGTTTTTACAAGGAAGAGAAGGCGTATATCAAGAGTATAATAAAGTATGAAGAATTCTTGAAGAAAAAAACACCATTCGGATGGGATTATGGAGACCTGTCGGAATGGAAAGAAATAATATCGGGCAAGTCGAGTAAGACGCCCTTGGTCCTTGCGGATGTCGATGCCGGATTCAAGCGGGGAGAGATAACCGCATTGGTTGGAAGAAATGGTAGCGGTAAAACGACATTGGTAAATCTGATCAATCGCAATTATGACCCCAGGACAGGGAGTGTATCTATAGGCAATGTGGATTTGATATATGTAGATCCTAGTCTCATCAAAAAAAACATAAGTATGGTTCCGCAGGATCCGTTCCTTCTGGAAAGTTTTTCTGTCCGTGATAATATCGTTTTTGGAAAATCGGGCAAGAGGATAGATGCGATGATTTGGAAAATCTTGGAGGAGCTGGATTTGGAAGATGAGATAAAAAAATTGCCAAGAGGTTTAGATTCAATCATAGGAGACGATGTTCGTTTTTCAGGCGGACAATCCCAACTTATTTCCATCGCTAGAGTGTTGATGCAAGACAGGCCTATAATCATTTTTGACGAAGGAACTAATCAGCTGGATGCTGAGCACGAGGCGAAGATTATGGATGCTTTGCAAAAGGTAAAAAAAGACAAGACTATCGTGATGATTACTCATCGGATGACGACCGCGCGTAAGGCCGATATGATATATGTGATAGATTCTGGAAAAATTCTGGAAGGTGGAAGGCACTCGGAACTTATTAAAAACAAGGGCGGACTTTATAAGAAATTCTGGGATTTGCAGGTTAAGGGACATTCAGCGAAGAGGCGGAAAGGTCCATCGGAAGTTTTATCTGATGTGGTATAAAATTTTTATAGAATATAATTATATGGAAAATCAAAAAGAATCGATAAAAACCGTTCGTTGGGAGATAGGCGAAGGATATTTCTTTCGTGCAGCGCAGAATAAAAAAGTTCTTACTTTCTGTTGTGATTATTTTATTTCTCACGCAGATTTTGGCGATTTGGATATATAGCGGAGCCTTCTTTCTTTTGGCACTGGCTGCCCTTGTTGTGAGATACAGCTTGCCTTACAATAAACTGAAAAGCACAGACCCTTCTCCGGTTGAAACCTATAAGATTGATGATTCTGGTATTAAAATAAATAAACTAAAAGAAGGTATCAGCGAGTTTTATCCTTGGTCGGATTTAAAAAGCTATTATTATATAGAGGGGTCAGTAAAGATCGCGGAAGGTTTTTATAACCTTTTAGGCAGACGGATAATCGTTGTTAACATAGATAACCGTACAATTACGCTGAGAGTTGAAAAAGGTCTCGAAGCAGAAATATTGGGAGAGATTAAAAAAAGGTTAACGCGATGTGACACCTATAACGGTGGGGCGAAGGTTGGATAATGTTTTTGTATTCTTTAATAACTTATAAATATTTTGTTGATAATATGGAAAATCAAAAAGAATCGATAAAAACCATACACTGGGAAATTGATGATGGTTATGTGATATGTGAGAAAGGTACTTTTGCATATTCTGGGGATATTTTTATTGTGCTTATAGCAGCGTTTTTTTTGATGTATCTTGTAAACAGTACTTTGATTCTTGTCCTTGTTCTTCTATTTTTATTTTTGAAAAAGTCTGATGCGCTTAAAAGAATAAAGAGTCAGAAAGGTAACATAATTGAAACTTATCGTTTAGATGATTGTGGTGTTGCTATAAATAATATAAAAACAGGAAGTAGTGCGCTGTATCCCTGGAATGAACTTGGTCCTTTCTTTGTCGATATTAATAACAAAAAGAGGGATAATCCGTTTTGGGATTTGGCTTTCGGTCTCCCGCCTGTCGAGAGAATATTTATTTTTCCCAAGCAGGGTGGAGACATAAAGCTCCGAATCAATAAAGGGCAATCGGAAGAAATTGCCAGAGAACTTTCTAAGAGACTGGAGAGAAAGAAGATTTAAGAAGGGCGGGCCATGTGCGCTATCTACGCTCGGGCAACCTTGCCGAGCATCCCGGGCCTGTTTTATATAATTTTCTATATTTATTCTAAAAAAACTATCTCGCCAAAGAAATGTGTCCGTGTAGATTCTGAATAGGACAGCCTATTTGGTCGGTAGTACCAAGATTATTTTTTGGCGTATTATCTGATATGGAGTTTTATTGTTTGTCTTTTGTGTGATATAATAAGTTAAGTATTTTTAAATAACAAGACATTTTAAGCAAATAAAAAAATATCTATGGCAAAAAGTAGAAACGAAAAATTTATCTTGTGGTTCGACGAGGTGACTAATAAAGATGTCGGGCTCGTGGGAGGCAAGAATGCATCGCTCGGAGAAATGTATCAGAAGCTCAGCAAGAAAGGTGTGAGTATTCCGAACGGTTTTGCGACCAGCGCCTATGCCTATCGTTATTTTATGAAAGAGTCTGGGCTGATGGATCGGATCAAGGAAATTTTGAAGGATTTGAATACGCATGATATGAAGAATCTTTCTGATAGGGGAGAAAAGATCCGTCAGGCAATCATGGCGGCAGATTTCCCGGAAGATTTTAAGGATGAAATTACCGAAGCCTATCGCAAGATTGAAAAGGAATATGGAGAGAATGCGGATATGGCGGTTCGTTCAAGTGCAACAGCAGAAGATCTCCCTGATGCTTCTTTCGCCGGACAGCAGGAATCATATCTGAATATCAAAGGCGTGCACAATATACTCTATGCGACCAAGCAGTGCGTCTCTTCACTTTTCACTAATCGTGCTATTTCTTATCGTGTAGATAGAGGATTTGATCATTTCACGATTGCGCTTTCAGTGGGTGTGCAAAAAATGGTCCGCTCTGATAAAGCAGTAAGTGGGGTTATGTTTTCGATTGATACCGAATCGGGATTCCGCGATGCAGTGGTCATCAACGGTTCTTATGGACTCGGCGAAAATATTGTTAAAGGGCGCGTGAATCCGGATGAGTTTTATGTGTTTCAGCCGACGCTCGTCAAAGGCTTTAAGCCGATTGTGGAAAAGCGACTGGGTTTCAAGGAAGAGAAGCTGGTTTATTCAAGCGAGAGTAAGAGTTCCACTAAAAATGTCAAAGTTTCGATTGAGGATCGCCGCAGATTTTGTGTGACGAATGAAGAAGTTTTGCAGCTGGCGCGCTGGGCGACGATTATTGAGGATCACTATAAGAGGCCTATGGACATGGAATGGGCAAAGGATGGTTTTACCGGAAAATTGTTCATCGTGCAAGCTCGTCCGGAAACTGCTCAGAGCAATCGTGATGCTAATTTCTTGGAAGAATATATCGTTAAAGAAAAAGGAAAAATCCTATGTTCGGGTGCCTCGGTCGGATATAAGGTCGGTGCGGGCAAGGCGAATGTCATCAAGGATGTCAGCGACATCGGAACTTTCAGGAAAGGTGAAGTACTGGTAACCGAGATGACTGATCCAGATTGGGAGCCGATTATGAAGATCGCTTCCGCTATCGTTACTAACTCTGGAGGAAGAACCTGTCACGCTGCTATTATTTCACGAGAGCTCGGCATTCCTTGCATCGTTGGAACACGCAACGCCACTGAAAGAATTAAAGAGGGAAAGGATGTGACGGTCAGTTGTGCTGAGGGGGAGGAAGGATATGTCTATGAAGGAATCATGAAATTTGAGGTGAAAAAGACAGATCTTAAGAATCTCAAGCGACCGAAGAATGTGAAGATTATGATGAATTTAGGAGAGCCGGAACAGGCGTTCACGCAATCACTCATTCCTAACGATGGGGTCGGGTTGGCACGCGAAGAGTTCATAATTAACAATTTTATCAAAATACATCCGATGGCGCTCTTGGCGATGGATGGAAAAGTCAGGGGTGTCCATATCGACAAGCACACTGCAAAAATCATAGACAAGGTCACCTATGGGTATAAAGATAAGACTGAATTCTTTGTCGATAAATTGGCGCAAGGTATCGGAAAATTGGGTGCAGCTTTCTATCCTAAAGATGTGATTGTCCGTTTTTCGGATTTCAAGACTAATGAATATGCGAATTTGATCGGCGGACAATATTTCGAGCCGAAAGAGGAAAACCCGATGATCGGGTGGCGCGGTGCTTCCAGATATTATGACGAGAAATATGCTCCGGCCTTCGCTTTGGAATGTGAGGCAATCAAAAGAGTTCGGGAGCAGTTCGGACTTACTAATGTAATCGTGATGATCCCTTTCTGCCGCACTCTCGATGAAGGCAAGAATGTTCTCTCGATTATGAAAAAGTTCGGACTCGAGCGGGGCAAGAACGGACTCAAAGTTTTCGTGATGGCAGAAATTCCGGCAAACATCATTCTGGTCGATGAATTTGCCAAGCTGTTCGACGGTTTCTCGATCGGCAGTAATGACCTCACGCAGCTTACTCTCGGTTTGGATCGCGACAACGGAACTCTTTCCCATATCGGTAATGAGAAGAACGAGGCAGTCAGAATCCTGATCAAGCAACTTATCGCCGGAGCCCACAAGCGTAAGCGAAAAGTTGGTATCTGCGGTCAAGCGCCTTCAGATTTCCCGGACTATGCCGAGTGGCTTATGAAAGAGGGGATCGACAGTATTTCCGTCACTCCGGATACAGTGCTTAAGACCACGATGAATCTGAGCGGAATGAAGAAACCCGTAAAAGCCAAGAAAAAATAATTTTGTTTTTAAAAAGCGGGCCGTTTGAGCCCGCTTTTGGCGTATCTTAATTTCATTTCAAGATAATAGAAAGGGAAGTTATGCCCTAGCTGAATAGATTATTCAGAGGTCTTGACCTGAGGCATCTAAAAAGTCAGGCCTCGTTCCTAAAAGTTTAAATATTGTGTATTGAATAAAATTTAAATAGCTCTATGGAAGACAAAGCCAAAAATAAGATTAAAGTTTCTAGAATTATTAAAATCGTATATCTCGCGCTTACGGTTCTGCTTTTTGTTTTCTCGCTCTATCTCTATTTTTATTCGAAAAGTATGGAAGAGAAGAGTGGGCAGGGTTCTCAGGTCGAAGATAGTGTAAGTACTCCTGATGAAGAAGCAGTCTGATTTTGAGGGCCTCTCCTCTTTTTTATCTTTTTTCTTAAAAATGCTAGAATACAGATAGTTAAACTTATCTGTATTTTTATGCAAAAAAATCCGCTGGCCGACAGGATGCGCCCCAAGTCTTTTGAGGAGTTTTTCGGTCAGGAAAAAATTGTGGGGGAGGGGAAAATCCTTAAAAGTGCCATTTTAGGAGACAAAATTCCATCAATGATTTTTTGGGGTCCGCCCGGGTCGGGGAAAACCACCTTGGCTCACATAATTGCTCAAAAAACCGGAAGTGAGTTTGTTGCCCTGAGCGCCATCAATAGTGGCGTGAAAGATTTGCGGCGGGAAATTGAAAGGGCGGAAGATTTCAGCAAAATAGGCAAGTGCATGATTCTTTTTATTGACGAGATTCATCGCTTCAATAAATCTCAGCAAGATTTTCTTTTGCCGTATGTTGAGCGTGGGGTTATAATTTTTATCGGAGCAACAACGGAAAATCCAAGTTTTGAAGTCAACAACGCGCTGCTTTCCCGCTGTCGAGTTTTTGTTTTGAATAAACTTGAGACGGGGGATTTGAAAAAGATAATCATGCGGGCGGTAAAGAACAAAGAATGTGGCTTGGGTAGTGATGGTGTTAAAATCGGTGAGAAGGAAATAAAATTTTTAGCAGAGATGTCCGATGGTGATGCGCGCGTGGCGCTGAGCGTTTTGGAATTTGCGGCGTCTATTAACAAGATTATCACAAAACAGACAATTGAAGATGCTCTGCAAAAAACGGTCATGTATGATAAAAACGGTGAGGAACATTATAATCTCATTTCCGCACTTCATAAATCAATGCGTGGGTCCGATGCCGATGCCGCTCTTTATTATCTGGCGAGGATGGTTGCAGGCGGTGAGGATCCCCTCTATATCGCACGGCGATTGATCAGGTTTGCTTCTGAGGATATCGGTATTGCCAACTCTAACGCGCTTAGCCAGGCGGTCGCTACTTACCAGGCCGTTCATTTCATCGGTTATCCTGAGTGCTCTGTGAATCTCGCGCAGGCGGTGGTGTATATGGCAAAGTCCAAGAAAAGCAATAAACTTTATACCGCGTATAATGCGGCGCAAAAAGATATTGAATCATTCGGCGCGCTTCCGGTGCCGCTGCATCTGCGTAATGTGGAAACCAAACTGATAAAAGACCTCGATTATGGTAAGGGCTATAAATATTCTCCAGAGTTTGATTATGCCGAAGACCAGGAATATCTCCCTGATAAACTCAAAGGAAAAAAATACCTTGATTTTTAAAAATGTGTTAAAATATACATATCAAACTTAATCCTAGTAAGGTAAACAAAATGATTAAAAATTCGATGGCTGAAGATCTTCGGGAAGCAAGAAAGAAGAGCGGAGATTTGCCGGAAGATGGAGACGCTTTAGGTTTTGGTAATGCTCTTGCCGAATCTGATAAGCCTGCGGAAAACGAAAATAAAATAGTGCTCAAGACGGAAGATTCTTTGGTGAATTTTAAAAAACCTGAGATATCTCCGATTGCTCCTGATAGCGGTAAGGAGATTTTTGATGCGGAAAAAACAAAAAATAAGATTGACGGGGCTACGGGAGACAAACCGGGAGAGACTCCAGAAAAGAAAAAGGAACAGGATGTCATAGCTCAGAAAAATTTAAAGAATCTGCAGAAACTAGAAGGTGGCAGAAGCGGTAGTAAGAAAATTCTCATTATTGTGATAGCTTTGATCGTTTTGGGACTTTTGGGATATATAGCTTATGTCGCGGGTATCGACAGGCCTGGAGATAAAGAAATTGCGCAGAAGGCTGAGGAGACTGTTGATGTTGGAGAAAAGGAAATCACAGATGAAAATGCAGATGAAGAGGTCCTTGATGATATGATTATGAGAGACGAAATGCGAAAAGACAATTTGAGGATCATCTTCGATGCGATAGATAGCTCTTATGACGAGACAGCAGGATTCCCTTATAGTGGTGTATATGCAAAACTCAATGGAGAGGGAGATGTTTATGAGAAGATAAAAGAGTCTGTTATGCTTGCCGGTTTCAATGAAGATGAAGCGGTTGAACTTATGAGAGACCCTCAAGACCCTGATTTCTATTTTGCTTATAAATCTCTGACTCCTAACCGTTTTGAATTGACGACCCGTCTTGAGAATCAGGAGGATGGGGATTGTGATGATGAAATTTTGGAAAATGAAGGCATCTGTATATTCCGCGGGGTGCTTGAGAAAAATGTAGAAATATATCAGGAAGATGTAGTTCTTGAAGAAGAAATTCAAGATGAGGAAATGATGGAAGAAGACAATACTGGGGGGTCTGAATATTCCGAAGGCATGGCCGATCCTGATCCGATGGTTCCCGAAGAATAGGGGAAGCGGCGTGTATTCTTGAGTTTGAAAAAAGTTTAAAACCAAAAAATATGAAATGTCCCAAATGCGACAGGACCCTTGAGTCCGTCGTTATAAATCATAATAAAGTTGATCGTTGCAGTTTGTGCGGCGGTATCTGGTTCGATAAGGATGAGCTGAAAAATGTGAAAGATGAGAGAGATCATAATCTGAGCTGGTTGGATTTTGATTTGTGGAGCGATGAGAGCAGGCTGAAACCGAGCGGAACTTTCATTGACTGTCCCCGCGACGGCAAATCTCTTTTTAAGATTAAATATGGTCCGTCTGATGTGATGGTCGATATCTGTCTCGATTGCCACGGCGTGTGGTTGGATAGGGATGAGTTGGATAAGATTTTGAAAGAGCTTAGGGAAAAAATAAATAAGGAAACTCTCCCTGAATATCTGAAAGACTTAGGTGAAGAAATAAAAGATTTGATTTTCGAACCGGGGAATTCTAAGGAGGAGCTTAGAAATATTGCGATTATTATGAAGCTTATCGAATACCGTCTAGCAGCTCAGCATCCGAAGATTTCCGAAATCACTTCCGCTTTGCCGGATTAAGGTTTATGAAACAAAAAAAGACGGTCTGTTGGCCGTTTTTCTGTTGTCTCGGATTTTTTGAAAATCATTTTTGCGCCCTCAGTCGATTGCGGCTCTCGGGATGGCAGATAGAGGGTAGAATCCATAAATATATTATTTTTTTCAGTGGATTATCTAACTTGTATCATTCCGATACTTTAGTGCTTCGAAATATTCGAAACCCCTCAGTGAATATCGCAGGGCGTTATTGTAAATTTCAGGATGACAATTATGCGCTTGGCTGCGCCACTTTGTTTACAAACTAGAATAAATACTGTAGACTGATTTAGTGTTTGAGGGCATATTCGTTCTTAGTTAGAAGTTTTGAGTTATTTGGAAGGGTGGCTGAGCGGTCGAAAGCGCACGCTTGGAAAGCGTGTGAGCCAGCAATGGCTCCGCGGGTTCGAATCCCGCCCCTTCCGCATTTTGG